>NZ_JAJDKA010000069.1:0-12436 GCF_020589945.1 Faecalibacillus sp. MSK20_93
TCTATAAAAATTAGTTCCTATTTTCTCTTATTTCCAGTTTCTGCTTGCAATTCGGGATATTTTTTATTCTAAAACTATCTTGGATCTACAGGTATAATACACGCTGCAACAACATAGGCAAGAAGTCCTGTTCCTGCATATAAACAAAGCAAACCACAAGCAAGTCTTACAAGTGTTGGATCTACATCAAAATATTCTCCAAGTCCTCCGCATACCCCTGCTAATACCTTATCTTTAGTTGAACGATATAACTTTTTATTCATTATTATTCCCCCTTAAAATGAATTGTTACATTTCCCATATCTGTATCGATATCAATATTTTTATTTCCTATAACTTGACTTGCATCACTTACATGAACAGAACTCATACTACCATCTTTTGTCACTTTATATTGATCTCTTGTATCTGCCATCACTAAAGATACATTTCCCATATCATTTTCTAAATCTAAGTTATACGTATCTAAATTAGAAATTTCTAAATCACCCATATCATTAGAAATATCCGCATTTTCTTTAACAAGTAAATGTTTGATTGTTACTTTACTTGTATCACTTTCCATTTCTAATTGATTGCATTGTAAATCTTCAATTGTAACCTTTGAGGCATCAATATCTAAATCAATGTGATTAAATTGAATATTTCTTGGAATATATAAAGTAAGTTTGCTTGTTTCTTTTTTATGAGTTACACCCGTAAAAGAAATATCTGCAACTTGTCCATTATATTTAAAATCATAATCTTTATTAACATGACTTCCTTCTACTTTAATTGTATTTCCATCATAATAAACGATTTTACCATTTAATGCTGATAATTCTAAATCAAGGTTACAATGAGCATCAACACCTAATTCCAAATTAACATCTTTTGCTTTACCAAAAGATTTAAATTTAACATAATTCGTTACTTTTTGTGCTTCATCAGGTAATTGATCTAAGCCATTCATCAAAACACCACCAACGCATAAAGCAAGACCAAGAATTAATGTTACAAGTGCAATACATTTATAAATTTTCATATTAACCCACCACCTTATTATAAATATCTTTACCTAAATCAATGAGTGCTCTAAATGCTTGTGGTAAATATTTAAAAATACTGACTGTCATTAAAGAAGTTAAATAACTTAAAGAAAATAATAATAAACCAACACCTAAACAAACAAGACCACCAGCAATTAAACAATCCATAAACATTTTAATAGCAACAACAACTAAAGCAACTAAAGCACATAACAATCCAAATGTACCAAATATACCGATACATACAATTGAAAGAAATAAACCAAACGCTGCTACTACTAAACCACCAACACCACCAATTGTTGGTAAAATAAGTAAAACTAATAAAACAACAATGATTCCTCTTAATATACGTGTATTTCTTTCATTATAATGATGAATTACTTCTTCATTTTCTTGCTCATTTATATCAAGTCCCTCTTTAATTGTTTGTGCAACTTTTTCAGGTGTTCCTAATTCATCTATAACTTCTTGTTCATGTTCACTTCCTGCATCTTCAAAGTAATCACGATAATAATTAAGTGCTTCATCTCTTTCTATTGAATCTATATCTTGTAATAATTTTTCCAATTCATCTAAAAATTGTTCCTTATTCATTATTATCCCCTCCTTTTAATAATGAATTAATTTTTTCTGTATAACTTATCCATTCATTTCTATACATCTCTAATTTATTCTTTCCATTATCTGTAATTCTATAATATCTTCGATTTCTACCATCAATTTGTTTATCATATGTCTCTAAACAATCATCTTTTTGTAATCTTCTAAGGACAGGATAGAGTGTCGATTCTGAAACATCGATTCCTTTTCTCACATCTTGGGTAATTTTATAACCATACGTTCCCTCTTCTTTTTTAGCGACAACACTTAAAACAATGGCGTCTAACAAAGCAGCCCCTGTATTAAATATCATATTTGCCCTCCTATTCTTTTTACAACAATATTATATGACATATAGTATTATATTGCAACGAATTTGTTGATAAAAAAATAATGTGCTAAACACATTATTCAAAAAAATCTAAAGTTAATTTTAAAACCTGTTTAATATCTGAAAGTTTATCAAAGTTATGATTTCCATCTTCTATAGATATAAATTTTGTTCCCTTATGAAATAATTTCATGTATTTGTTACTGATTTCATAAGGAACTGTTGTATCTTTTGTTCCATGAATCACAAGTAAATCATTTTGATAAGTATCTAATTCTTGATAAAAATCTCTTTTTAAAATATCTTCTACAAAATCATCTGATATTTCATACCCACCATGATCATAAGTTTTCGCTCTTTCAACTTGTCCTGTTAAATAATGAAGCGCATCTGGTAAATTAAAAGCTGGCGCCCATAAAACCATTTTTTTAATTACATCTGGATAAAGCTTAGCAAGTTCACTAGCAATAGCTCCTCCCATCGAATGTCCTAAAACATAGATTTCTGTACAATTTTCCATTTTTAAACATTCTTCTAAAATAACTCTGGCACAAGAAAGTTCATCTTGAAAAGTCATATCCACAAAATTCCCATCACTTTCTCCACTTCCTAAAAAATCAAAGCGAAAAGAAGCAATTCCTTTAGCTTCTAACATACGTGATAATTGTACATAAGAAAACTTTGTTCCCGTTTTTTGTCCTGTAAAACCATGGAAAATCAAACAAACAGGATGTTTGTCTTGATTAGGTTTATGAAAAAATCCTCTAAGTGTTCCTTTAGGTGTAGGAATTTCACAATAATGTTGCATTTTAAATACCCTCATGTGCTTTCTTGATTCTTCGAATACCACCCATTGTGACATATTGTTTTGTAATATCTATAATATTTTCTTTTTTAAAATCTCCACCTATAAAAAGACACGTATCCATAATTTCATTTGTTACAATTGTAAGCATTTCATCAGATAATTCCTCTGGTATTTCATTTCTTACAATTTCTTTACACTCATCTATATATTTAGTTTTATCAATTTCTGTAATACCTTCCATATTAATACCTCCATGTATTTTTCATTATAACAAATAATATGTCTAAATGATGAATTTATCAAAAAAAGACCAATTTGTTCCATTACAACAATTCTAATTAATCTTTCCATATAATGAAAATAAGAACATTCCATACTCTATTGATACTATGATTATAGCGTGTTAGTAGAGAAATAAAGAAAGGTAAAAAATGACTAAAAAGAAGAAATATATTTATATTAATTTAAAAAATACCAGGGAGGATAAAGATTTAAAACAAAAAGACATAGCCAAATTGATCCATGTATCTCCGCGTACATACTCTCACTATGAGAATAACGAAAGAGAAATGTCCCTCGATACTTGGAAATTACTTTCTAAACTTTTAGAAAAAAGTATTGATTATCTAAGCATTATTGAAGAAAAAAAGAAAGATAAGGAGTAAAATCTCCTTATCCCTTATTCATAATCACAAGTATAACCTTTATGATCTAATTCTAATTTAATAACTTCCCAATCATTTAATAATGATCCAAGTTCTTCTTTTAAACGAACAACACCCATTTTATCTTCTTCACGAATAACTGCCATTAAAGTAGGTCCTGCCCCTGATAAATAACATCCTAAAACATTTTCATCATTTTCTAAAACATTCATAATTTCATCATAATTATGAATCAACTTACCACGATAAGGTTGATGTAAACGATCTTTAAATCCTAATTTTAAACCATCATCATAACCATTAATCAAAGAAGCAACGACGAGAGCTAAATGGGAAACATTTTTGATGGCATCTTGACGACCTAATGTTTGTGGTAACACTTTACGTGATTCTTCAGTAGATAAAGTAAATGGTGGAATTAAAGCTACAAAACGATATTCATGTTTTACAGGAATATTTAATGTAAGCACTTGTTCTTCTTCCATGACTGAAACTGTTAAACCACCAAAAATAGCTGGTGCAACGTTGTCTGGATGTCCTTCAATCTTTGTCGCAAGTTCAAGAATTTCTTGACGATCATCTGTTTTGTCTTTAAAAGCAAAAGCTCCAACGATTCCTGCCACAATACATGTTGAACTACTTCCAAGACCTCTTGTATAAGGAACTTGACTTTCACAATGAATATTGACACCTTTAAAATCTAAACCACAGCTTTGAGCTGCTTGGCTAAAAGCTTGATATGTTAAGTTTTCTTCATTACAAAATTGTGTTGGACAACCTGTAATATTTAATCCACCTTCATTTAATTCAAAAGTAAAGGTATTATATAAAGTTAACGCTAATCCAGCAACGTCAAATCCTGGTCCTAAATTGGCACTTGTTGCTGGTACTTTGACTTTGACTTTCATTCTTTAAAGTCCTTCCATTTCTGATTTAATAAAATTAATAATTTCTGTTTTATCAATATGTGTTTTATGTAGCACTTCTCTATCCTTAATTCCAACTAATGGTTTAGGTACTGCTACACCTGTTTTTTCATTTAATTTTTCAATTGCATCATAAACATCTAATTCTTCATTGAATAATGCTTTATAAACAGATTCAGGGAATTTATATGGTGAAGCTGTTGAAAGTAAGATTGTTTTAGTTTGATCTCCAGTTTCCTTTTGATATTGTTTTAATACACCATAACCACATGCTGTATGTGTATCTAAAACATAACCATTATCTTCATAACAATCTTTAATTGTTTTTAAAACTTCTTCTTCATTTAAATATCCTGCTTTAAATTGATCTTGAATACGTGCAAATGTTTCATCATCAACTTCATAAATACCATCTGCTTTTAATTTTTCCATGTATTCTTTAACCTTATCACCATCTTTTCCAGACATATACCATACAAGTCTTTCTAAGTTACTTGATACTAAAATATCCATTGCTGGTGCATTTGTTTTAAAGAATTCCCTATTAGCATCATATTTACCTGTTGTAAAGAAATCAGTTAAAATATTATTCTTATTAGATGCGGCAATAAATTTATTAACAGGAAGACCCATATTTTTTGCAAACCATCCTGCTAAACAGTTTCCAAAGTTTCCACTAGGTACACAGAAGTTTACTTGATCTCCCATTTCAATTTCTTTATTTCTTACAAGTTCAAAATAACTATGGAAATAATAAACGATTTGTGGAATCAAACGTCCTACATTAATTGAGTTAGCTGAAGATAAGAAAACATGATGTTGATCACTTACTTCTTTTAACATTTTATCTCCAAACGCTACTTTTACAGCACTTTGAGCATCATCAAAGTTACCATGAATTCCAACTACTTTAACATTTTTTCCTTCTTGAGAAACCATTTGTTGTTGTTGAATCGCACTTACTCCATCTAATGGATAAAATACTTTAATACATGTTCCTTCAACATCTTTAAATCCTTCTAAAGCAGCTTTACCAGTATCACCACTTGTTGCTGCTAAAATCATGACTTCACGATCTTCTTTTAATTGTTTTAAAGATAAAGTCATTAAATGTGGTAATAAAGATAATGCCATATCTTTAAAAGCAGCGGTTTGTCCATGGAATAATTCAGCTACATAAACATCTCCTGCTTTTTTTACAGGAACAACAATTTCTGGAAATAAACCTTTTCCATATGCATTTAAACATGCTTGATGGATAAGTTCTTTACCATCTTCAGGAACAAAAGTTGAAATCACCTCTGTTGCTAAATCCACATAATTTAATTGAACTAATTTATTTAAATCTAATTTTTGAAAATCAAAATTAGGAACTAACAATCCCCCATCATCACCAATTCCTTGTACAATTGCTTGATAGAAATTGATTTGATCTTGATGATTACGCGTACTTACATATGTCTTATTCATCGCTATATCCTCCAATAATTGAATTTATTATATTGAATATTGTATACAAAGTCAACAATCCAAGATTTTATTATTAATATAATATAAGGAAAGAAACTATGAGAAAAAATTGACTACTGTATACAATCATGCTATTATATCAAAAAAGTAAAGAAAGTGAGGCTTAACTATGATAACCATTAAAACTATTATTGATGCATTTAAAAAATAAAGCTCAAGAATAATGGTTTGTTTATGTTAAGTTTTCAATAGACCATTTGGTCTATTTTTTATTATAAGGGGGACTATCATGAAAATAGGTGTTATTGGACTTGGTACTGTAGGATATGGGGTCATTGAAATTCTTACAAATGAAAAAACACGTTTAGAAAAAGAAATGAAACAAGAAATTGTTGTTAAATACGGGTGTGGTCTTGAAGAAGTAGACTTACCTAAGGGAATTATTTATACAAAAGATTATCATGATGTTATTAATGATGAGGAAATTGATGTCGTTGTTGAACTTATTGGGGGAACAACAATTGCGAAAAACATTATCTTAGAAGCATTAAATAACAAAAAACATGTAGTTACAGCTAATAAAGCTTTATTAGCTCATTATGGAAAAGAAATTTTCCAAACTGCTAAAGCAAATGATGTACATATTTTCTATGAAGCTTCTGTAGGAGGAGGTATTCCTGTTCTAGCAAGTCAAAAAGAAAGTTTGATTGCAAATAATACCAAAGAAATTGTTGGTATTTTAAATGGAACAACCAACTTTATTTTAACTTTAATGGAAAATGAAAATCTTGATTTTGATGAAGCATTATCAATTGCAGATGGTTTAGGATATGTTGAAGCTAATCCTGCTTTAGACTTAGATGGAATTGATGCTGCTCATAAAATTTGTATTTTAGCACAAAATGGTTATCAAAAATTTGTTGACTTTGATCAAATTCAAGCTAGTGGTATCCGTAATGTCTCTAAATTAGATATGGATTACGCTAAAAAATTAGGTTATCGTTTTAAAATGATTGCTCAAGCAAAACCTGTTAAAGATGGTTTAGGAATTGATGTTTCAGCAACACTTGTAAACCTAAATGAACTTGTAGCCAATGTTATGGATTCTTACAACGTTGTTGAAATCGATAACGATTATGTTAATAACATTATTTATTATGGTCGTGGTGCTGGACGTTATGTCACTGCTTCAGCTGTTGTCAGTGATATCATGAAAACACACCAAGTAGAAAGATGGTCACATGATTATGAAGATTGTAAACATGTTTACCCTATTTCTTCTTCACGCTATTATGTAAGAGCATCTAAACCTGTAGATATTCCTTATGAAACATACTATAGTGAAAAAGATGATCATATTTATATAACAGAAGAAATTGAATTAGCTGATTTAAAAAATAAATTAAATGATGAAAATGCTGTTATTTTCAAAGTAAGAGGATAAGGAGATTATAAAAATGAAAAAATTTAAAATTGCTATTGTTGGTGCTACTGGTGCCGTTGGTCGTGAAATGTTAAGATGTGTTTTCCAATTTAACTTTCCTTTTGAAAGTATTAAATTATTAGCTTCTGCAAGAAGTGCTGGAAAAGAAATCGAATTTGAAGGACATAAATTTGTTGTTGAAGAATTAACTGAAAATAGTTTTGAAGGTGTAGAAGTTGCTTTCTGGTCTGCTGGTGGAAGTATTTCAGAAAAATATATGAAATATGCTGTAGAAGCTGGATGTGTCAATATTGATAATACTTCACATTTTAGAATGGATCCTAATGTTCCTTTAGTTGTTCCTGAAGTAAATGGTGAAGCCTTAAAAGACCATCATGGAATTATTTCTTGTCCAAACTGTACAACAATTATGATGTGTAGTGCTCTTACAAGATTAAATGATGAATTTGATATTGAAAGAATCGTTGTTTCTACTTACCAAGCTGTATCTGGTGCTGGTGTTGCTGGTATGGAAGAACTTTATCGTCAAAGCCAAGAAGTTTTAGATGGTAAAGAACCTGTTGCTAAAACATTACCTTGTGCTGGTGATAAAAAACATTTTCCAATTGCTTTCAACTGTATTCCTCAAGTAGATAAATTTGATTTATCAAATGGATATAGTAAAGAAGAAATGAAAATGGTAAATGAAACTAAAAAAATCTTCAATAAAGATATTGAAGTCAATGCAACTTGTGTACGTGTTCCTGTTTTACGTGGACATAGTGAATCAATCTATATTGAAACTAAAAAACCAATCGATATGGATAAAGTTTTTGAATTATTAGGAAATAGTACTGGTATTGATTTATGCGATGATTTAGCTAATCAAGTTTATCCAATGCCAACAAGCTTTATCGGTGATGAATTAACTCACGTTGGACGTGTAAGAAAAGATTTATATAAAGATAATGCTTTAAGTTTATGGATTACAGGTGACCAATTAATGAAAGGTGCTGCTTATAACTCTGTAGACATCGGATTAAAAATGATTGAATTAGGTTTATTAAAATAAAAGGTAATGACCTCCATTGGAGGTCATTTTTATTGTTCAATTGTTTTGATGACTTTTGCTGGAACACCTGCAATTAAACTATTTGCTGGCATATCTTTGGTCACCACTGCTCCTGCTGCAATCACACATCCCGCACCAATTGTAACTCCTGGCATCACAGAAACATTAGCTCCAAACCAACAATTATCTCCTACTTTTATCGGTAAGGCTTTTTCTAATCCTTGATTTCTATTTGTATAATCTAAAGGATGATTTGCTGTATAAAAGCCACATGAAGGACCAATAAAAACATTGTCACCTATTTCAATAGTTGCTCCATCCATAAAATAGTTATTAATGTTCACAAAAACATTCTTTCCTAACTTAATATTTTTTCCATAATCCGCTGTAAAAGGACTTAATAAAACTAAATCATCTGGAAAATATCCCAAAATATTTTCAATTACTTCATTTCTTTTTTCATCACTTGGTTTCAGTTGATTTAATGCAAAACATAAATCTTGGCATATAAGTCTTTGATCTATGAGTTCTTGATCATTATTGGCATCATACCATAAACCAGCTTTCATCTTTTCTTTTTCAGTCATGTTTTAATCCTTCCTTTAACCATTCCATAGGAATATCATCACTTGGATATCCTGCAATTAAAATTGCTTGAGCATGTACACCATAATTTCCCGTTTGTACCACCGCTTTACAACGATCTCTCATTTGATAATATTCAGGAAGATAATGCATGACATGTATATTCTCTTTCCCAAATAATTTTTCAACGGTTTGATAATCCTTTTGATTTAATTCTAACATATCTTCTGTCACAATAGCACCTTCAAAATCACCACATTCTTTTAATGTTGTGAAAATATCATGGAAACTTGGTGATCCTGTTACTGCTTCTAAATCAATATATTGCACACTTGAACCTAGTGGATAGATTGCTTTAGGACTTGTACCACTTCCTGCATCTGCAATAAAAATCATTTCTCCATGTCTTATTTGTGCTACAAGTGCTGCAAGTTCATTATTGAGTATTCTTCTTTTCATGTTTTTCATCCCCTTCGCTTATATATTAAAAATCTTTTAATAAACAGTTGATATAAAAAAAGATTTTCATCTTCTATAATTGAATTCTTTGAATAATTTGACTTTCCAATCCTTGAAAATAATAATCTTCACAATTCTCTTGATATTTTAAAGAAGGCATAAAATGAATAGAAACATAATTTAAATCTCCTTTTTGAATAGCTTCTAAATCATCTTCTTTTATATTTTCTCCTGTAAGGATAAGTAAATGAGGATTATACATCACAATTGTGGTCGCAACAACTTGAATAATATTTTCAAGTGAATTATCAAATTCTCTTTTCTTTAAAAAATCAAATAAGGGTACATAAGCAACTTCTCCCGCAATTCCATTATTTCCATCAATTAATTGATTATCTAATATCATGCTACAACCAGGCCCTGAATCTTTTGAAAAAGTAAGAAAACAGACATTTTGATGATGCATTTGATTATATCCATAAGCAATACATTTAATATCATTCATTAAAAGAATTTTTTTAATGAATCAATATCCGATTCAATAACTTGATTATTGGAAATAATTGCTGGTAATCCTAAAGAAATATATTGAAGATATTTATCTTCTTCAATGATTTTATTTAAACAATTAACAATATCTTCTCCTACCAATTCCTTTTTCTTTATTTTTTTAGAATCAATTAATTCACCTAAAGCATTTTTTAAACAATAAATAATAGAACAACAATCATTTTTTTTGACATACATCATACACTCATGATAATAATCTGGATTTAATTTATATTGATGCGTAGGACGTCCTTTTTCAACATAAATAAGTTCATTTTCTACAATAATCCCTTTTGATAAAAAATCATTTAAGATGGTTCCTGTTGTCATAATAGAAACATTTGTTTTTTGTGCTATTTCCTTTTTAGTTCCTATTTCTTCATTTATAAAATAATCAAATACTTTTTGATCATTAATAACTCTTAATTTTCCTGTTCCTTTTCTTTCCATACACATCACCTTGTTTTAATCATATTAACATAAAAAAAGGGAGGTGTTGACAAACTGTTTTATACTGTTATATACTGTTTATAGATGAAGGAGGACTTGTATGCGCATAATTATTAATCACTCATCTATGATTCCAATTTATGAACAAATTGTCGATCAGATAAAGAAACAAATCAATAACCACACTTTAAAAGAAAATGATGCTTTACCTTCTGTAAGAAGTCTTGCTAAAGAATTACAAATCAGTGCTCTTACCGTAAAAAAAGCCTATGACTTTTTAGAAAACGAAGGTCTTACTAAAACGATTCATGGTAAAGGAACTTTTATTCTTGCTGTTAATGAAGAAACACTTCTAGAAGAAGCACGAAAAGAGATTGAAGTTCATTTAGAAAAAGCCATTCAAAAAGGAAAACAAGCTGGTGTGAGTTATGAAGAAATTAAAGAAATGCTAGAACTATTAATGGAGGAGTAATATGTTAAAAGTTAATCATGTTCAAAAAACTTATTCACATTTTCATTTAGATTGTTCATTAGAAATAAAACCCGGTTCCATTACTGGAATAATAGGAAAAAATGGTTCAGGAAAAACTACACTTTTTAAAGCCATTTTAAATCTCATTCATATCGATTCTGGTGATATTACACTTTTAGATAAAGATTATAAAGATGTTGATAAAAATAAAATTGGTTGTACACTAGCTAATATTTCTTTATGTGAATATCTTAAATTGAAAGATTTAATGAATCTTTTAAATAACACCTATAAAGATTTTGATTTAGATTACTTTCTACAAAAATGTAAACAATATCAATTTCCTTTAGATAAAAAAATCAATGAATTCTCTACCGGTATGAAAACAAAACTCAATGTTTTAATTGCCTTATCACATCATGCCTCATTTCTTATTCTCGACGAACCAACAAATGGTTTGGATGTTCTTGCTCGAGAAGAAATCATTGACTTAATTCGAGAATTTATGGAAGAAGATGAAAACCGTTCAGTTTTAATTAGTTCTCATATTTCTTCTGATTTAGAAGGTCTATGTGATGATATTTATATGATTGATGATGGCAAGTTTATATTCCATGAAACAACGGATTGTTTATTAGATCAATATGGTTTATTAAAATTAACAGAAGAACAATTTAATCAAGTAGATCATAATTACTTTATAAAGATGAGAAAAGAAAATTATGGTTATACTGCTTTAACGAATCAAAAACAATTCTATCAAGAAAACTATCCAGAAATTATTATTGAAAAGAATAATTTTGATACTTTATTTTCTATGATGTTAAGGGGTGAATAAGATGAAAGGACTATTTATTAAAGATTTTTCATATATCAAAGAAAGCAAATTACTCTTTCTCATTCTTGTTTTATTTGGTTTTGGCTCTTCTTATTTCTATAAGAAACCCACCTTTGTTTTAGGTTATTTCAGTGTATTTCCAGGTATCATTTTAATGAGTACAATTAGTTATGATAGTATCAATCATGGCTTTACATCTTTATTTACTTTGCCTATAAAAAAAGAAGATTATCTTAAACAAAAATATAGCTTAGGTATTTTATTAGGATTACTTTTTCTATTCTTTGCGATTTGTATTTCAAGTATAGGTTACTATCGTATTCAACAATCATTTCATTTTCTAAATAGTGATTTTCTACAAGGTTGCCTACTAACACTTATGTTTTCTTATTTTGTGATTGCGATCATAACTCCTGTAGGAGTCTACTTTGAAGCTCAAAGAAGTCAACTTGCAATGATCATTGTTTTTGGTGGTATCTTCTTATTTGTAGCTCTAATTTATTTTCTTACAAAATTCATTGGTTTTGATTTAGAAACAATTATTGATTCACTTATAGAAAATCATTTATTTATTACAACACTTGCAACTGTTATATTCACATTCATCTGTAATATAATTTCTTATCACATTAGTTTAAAACTTTTAAACAAAAAAGAATATTAAAAAATGCTCTGTTCAAATGAACATGAGCATTTCTTTTATTATAAATCACAAATACCTTTACCTTCTCCATAAACATCATACCAATCACTATTG
>NZ_JAJDKA010000007.1:0-73883 GCF_020589945.1 Faecalibacillus sp. MSK20_93
CCTCATGGTTTCTCATTAGCTCTATTTCAAAAATATCATGTTATTTCATAAAGCCCAAATTTCTTTGCTTCTAAATTTCGCTACCTTCAAATTGTGATTGATAAAGTGAGGCGTAGAATCCACCTTTTTCTAACAATTCATCATGATTACCAATTTCTACAATATCGCCATCTTTCATGACAATGATTGTATTAGCATCACGAATCGTTGATAGACGGTGTGCAATAACAAAGCTTGTACGTCCTTCCATTAGTTTTTCCATACCCTTTTGAATAAGCACTTCTGTACGTGTATCAACTGAAGATGTTGCTTCATCTAAAATAAGAATTTTAGGATCTTTTAGAAACGCTCTCGCAATTGTCAATAATTGTTTTTGTCCTTGTGAAATATTTGATGTTTCTTCATCAAGAACCGTATCATAACCATCTTCTAAGGTATTGACAAAATGATCTACATACGCCATTTCACAGGCATTTTTTACTTCTTCATCACTGGCATCTAATTTACCATACATCAAGTTTTCTTTAATTGTTCCATGAAAAAGCCATGTATCTTGTAAAACCATTCCAAACAAACTTCTTAAATCATGTCTTGAAAAATCTTTAATATCATGACCATCGATCATAATTGAACCTTTATTTAATTCATAAAAGCGCATCAACAATTTAACAATCGTTGTTTTTCCTGCTCCTGTTGGACCAACAATAGCGACTGTTTGTCCAGCATGAACATGCATATTGAAATCATGAATAATTGTTTTTTCTGGAAGATAACCAAAATTAACTTGATTGAAAGTAACTGAACCATGTAATTTTTCAACTTCATCTGTTTCAATTTTAACTGTTTCAGGTTCTAATTCTTCTTCCTCTAAGAATTCAAAAACACGTTCCGCAGCGGCTGCTGTACTTTGTAACATATTCATTGTTTGAGCAAGTTGAGCAATTGGTTGATTGAATTGGCGTACATATTGAATAAACGCTTGAATATCACCAATTGTAATCGTATTACCCCCTGCTAAAAAACCACCTAATAAACAAACACTTACATATCCTAAGTTTCCTACAAAGTTACTTAAAGGTTGCATTAAACCTGATAAAAATTGAGATTTCCATGCTGAATCATAAAGTGCATCATTATATTCATTAAAAGTTTTAACAGAATCTTCTTCCCCATTAAAGGCTTTAACAACATCATGAGCACCATACATTTCTTCAATATGACCATTGACATCTCCTAAGCTTTTTTGTTGTCTGCTAAAATACTTTTGAGAATGTTTCATAACAAACATAATAAGTAACATCGAAAGTGGTAAAACAAGTACCGCAATCAATGTCATTTTTACAGAAATGGTAAGCATCATAATAAAGATTCCAACAACTGTAACAGAAGATGTAATCACTTGTGATAAACTTTGATTAAGTGATTGGGCAATTGTATCAATATCATTGGTTACTCTACTTAAAGTGTCTCCACTAGAATGTCTATCAAAATAACTTAAAGGCATTCTTGACATCTTCTTAGATAAAGAGCTTCTTAAATCATAAGCAACTTTTTGTGAAATCGAAGATGTAATAAATCCTTGAATAAAACTAAAGAGTGCACTGACAAGATAGAAACCAACAAGAATCAAACAGATCATACCAATATAATCAAAATCAATTCCTCCTGTATTACTTACCTTGGCCATAATTCCTTCAGATAATTTATCTGTTGCTTTAGCAAGAATCTTTGGTCCTACAATTGTAAAAATCGTTGATCCTACCGCAAAAATAATAACAACCGCTAATTTAAAATAATAAGGTTTTAAATAAACAAATAATTTCTTTAATGTTCCTTTAAAATTCTTGGCTTTTTCACCATTACCTCTCATTCCACGACCCATTGGTCCACGAGGCCCTTGTCTTCTTCTTTCATTACTCATGACTTAGTTCCTCCTTAGATAATTGAGAATAGGCAATTTCTTGATAAACCTGACATGATTTCATTAATTCCTCATGTGTCCCTTTACCAACAATTCTTCCTTCATCAAGGACAATGATTTGGTCTGCATCCATAATAGAAGCAATGCGTTGTCCTACTAATAAAACTGTACTTTTTGTCTTTTTAACAAGTTGATTTAATTCTTGACGAAGTTTAGCATCTGTTTTGAAATCAAGTGCTGAAAAACTATCATCAAAAATATAAATATCTGGATTTTTTGCAATAGCACGAGCAATCGCAAGTCTTTGTTTTTGACCACCAGAAACGTTTGTTCCACCTTGTGAAATTTCCATATCAAAACGTTCTTCTTTTTGATCAATAAATTCTTTTGCTTGAGCAATTCGAATCACTTCTTCTAATTCTTCATCTGTTGCCTCTGGTGCACCATATTTTAAATTAGAACGAATTGTTCCAGAAAATAAGTTTCCTTTTTGAGGAACAAGTCCAATACGATCACGTAATTCATGTTGTGTCATATCACGAACATCAACCCCTGCAACCTTAATATTTCCTTCACTGACTTCATAAAAACGAGGTACTAAATTAATAAGTGTTGATTTTCCTGAACCAGTAGAGCCAATAAAAGCTGTTGTTTGTCCTGGTTTAGCAACAAAATCAATATCTTTTAAAACCGGTTCACTTGCCCCTGGATAAGCAAATGAAACATGATTAAATTCAACAAGTCCTTTTTTACTTTCATCTAAAGCAATTGGATTTGTTGGATCTTGAATTGTTGGCTTAGTTTCAATAATTTCATAAACACGATTAGCAGCAACACTGGCACGAGGTAACATAATAGCAATCATTGCAATCATTAAAAAAGCCATAATAATTTGCATTGCATATTGCATAAAGGCCATCATTTGTCCAATTGCTAAATTACCTAAATCGATTTGTTTAGAACCATAATAGACAATTACTAAAGTAACGACATTAAAGATAAACATCATAATTGGCATAATAGAAGCCATTGATCTATTAACAAATAAGTTTAAATTTGTAACATCTTTATTGGCTTTATCAAAACGATCTTCACTATGTTTTTCATTACCAAAAGCACGAATAACAAGCATTCCTGATAAATTTTCACGCATTGTGAGATTTAAACGGTCAATTAAATTTTGAATAATTTTGAATTTTGGCATAACTACAGCAAACGCAACCGCCATCACACCAAAAATAACAAGAATAACAACTGCAATGATCCATGTCATTGATGGTGATTCTTTTAAAACTTTAATTAAAGCTCCAATACCAATAATTGGTGCAAAACATACAATACGTAAAAGCATCATTGTCACCATTTGTACTTGAGTAATATCATTTGTTGTACGTGTAATAAGCGACGCTGTTGAAAAATGATTAAATTCTTCATTAGAAAAGCTTTCTACTTTTTCAAAAACATCTTTCCTTAAAGCACGCGCTACACCAGCACCAACTTTTGTCGCAAAGAAAGCAACTGAAATTGCAGCCACTGTTCCAAGTAAAGCAATTCCTAACATCTTTAAACCTGTTTTAAAAATATAATCGGTTTGTACTTTGTCAATGTCAGCACCTAATTTTTTATATTCTGCTTTAACACCATTACCAGCAGCAATTTTTAAAGTACTTTCTCCCATGGTATCCATCTTTTTATCAATGTCTTCAAACATCTTTGCTTTTTGACTTTCATCCATAAAAGAAATAGCGTCATAAATCGTCATATTTGGAGGTAATTGTCCAAATTTTTCTTGATACTCTTTACTAGAAGTATCCATACTATCAAGCGAAGTAATAATTAACATCGGTTTCATTAAAATACTTTCTAACTTACTTTCTTCATCACTTGATAAATCTTTCAATTGATAAACTGTTTTTCCTTTAGCCTTAGGAAATGTATCAATGATATCTTGATTGACTTTACTAACTTTTTTATAATCTTTTTTTACTGTTTTTTGATCCTTTTGATCAACAAACAATAATAAATGTTGATAAGTTTCTTCCGTTAAAACATCTGAAACAGGTGAAGCAAATCCCCCTGCTTGAATTCCCACTGAAACAATATCACTCATATAATCTGGTAAAGTTAATTCAGTTTGTGCTTGTACAAACAATAAACAAATACAAGCAAGAATTAAATACCAGAATTTCTTTAAATATCCTTTAATCTTGAACATCTAACTCCTCCTTCATTAAACGAATATTCTTTTCAAAGATTTGACAATACGTTTTCATTCTATCTAAATCTTCTTTATTTATTCCTCCAAATAAGCGTGTTGTAAACATTTTCATATCATCTTTACAACTTTTAATTTCTTCTTTTCCCTTTTCCGTAATATGTAATGAGACATTTCTTTTATCATGTCTACTTACAACTTTTTCAATAAAACCTGCTTTTTCTAAACGTTGTAATCTTACTGATAAAGTAGCTGGTGTAATTTTTAAACGTTCTGCAAGAATTTTTTGATTAGGATGACCAAAATGATCAATAAGACCTAACAAATAACACTGATCAGCAGATAATCCTTCCCTATTGCTTTTTTTACTAGTAAGTTCTTGAATATTTTTATGGAGAGATTTAAATTGTAAAAAGATTTCTTTAATATCCTCAAATTCCAATAGATCCATAAGACACCTCCTATTAGTTAGTATACTAAACATTATAGTTAGTGCACTAATCAATGTCAATATATTTAGTACACTAATTATTTTTTTATAAAAAAAGAAGGAGTCTTAACTCCTTACTTGTCCATTTCCATAAATCATATATTTTGTAGAAGTAATTTCCTGTAAACCAAGTGGGCCTCTGGCATGAAGCTTTTGCGTTGAAATACCAACTTCTGCCCCAAAACCAAACTCTCCCCCATCACTAAAACGTGTAGAAGCATTATGATAAACACAAGCTGAATCTAAAGAATCCATAAAATATTTTGCTGTTTCTTTATTTCCGGTAATAATCGATTCTGAATGTTTTGTTGAATAGTTATAAATATGTTCAATCGCTTCTTCAATATCATCTACAACTTTTATATTACAAATATAATCATCATATTCTGTAGCATAATTTTTTTCAGTAGCTTCTAGACAATCTATGATTTTTCTTGTTTTTTCATCACCATAGATTTGTACATTTTTAAATATTTCTTGAAGTTTTGGTAAGAATTCTGGTGCTACTTTTTGATGAACAAGAATCGTTTCAATTGCATTACATACAGATGGTCTTTGGATCTTTGCATTTTTTGCAATTTCTAAAGCCATATCAAGATTGGCTTCTTGATCAACATAAAGATGACAAATTCCTGCTCCTGTTTCAATTACTGGAACAGTTGCATTTTTAACAACATATTGAATAAGCCCTGCACTTCCACGAGGAATAATGACATCTACATAATCATGGGCTTGAATTAAATCTAAAGTTTCTTCACGCTTTTTTGTTTCAATAAGAGTAACCGTATGTGTTGGTAAAACATCTTGAATAGCCTCATTTATAATTTGAACTAAGATGCGATTTGAATGAATGGCTTCTTTACCACCTTTTAAAACACAAACATTGTTTGTTTTAATACATAAACTGGCAATATCTACTGTTACATTAGGTCTTGATTCATAAATTACCCCAATCACTCCTAAAGGAATTCTGATTTGTTGAATCACTAAACCATTGGGTCTTTTAATTTCTCTTACAAGAGTTCCAATAGGATCTTGTAAATCAATTACTTTTAAAATATCTTTTGCCATCGCTTCAATACGTTCTTTATTTAATAATAAACGATCAACCATCGATTCTTTAATACCATTATTTTTAGCTTCTGCAATATCTTTTTGATTTTCTTGAATAATCAATTCACTTTTTTGAATTAATGCCTCAGAAATATTTTTTAAAGCTTTATTTTTTACTTCTGGTTTAACATTTTGCATAAAACGACATGCTTTTTTAGCTTCTTTAAGTTGTTCCTTAATCATAATTTCACCCCTTATTAATGACTAGATTATCTGCATGAATCACTTCATCATAATCTTTATAATGTAAAATACTTTCTATTTCATTACTATGATGATCTTTAATCAATTTTAACTCATCACTTGAATAATTCGTAATACCTCTTGCTATTAAGTGTCCTTTAAAAGAAAGAACATCAATGACACTACCTTGCATAAATGAACCTTCAACTTCTTTGATTCCTTTAGGTAGTAAACTTGTATGTGTTTTTAAAGCCTCATATGCACCATCATCAACAATGACTTTTCCCTTAGGAGAACTACGATACATGATCCAATGATCTCTAGCACTTAAAGTACGCCCCGCTTTTCCACTAAAATATGTTCCAATTTGTTTTCCTTCTAATAAATCAATAAGAGCTGTTTCATTATTGCCATTAACGATGGCCATATCTCCTCCATAATCATTAACGATTTTTGCAGCACGTAATTTTGTCACCATCCCACCTGTACCAAATTGACTACTTGAATCTTTCGCATAGTTCATAATTTTATCATCCACAAGTTCAATATCACTTAATAATTTTGCATTGGAATTGGTATGAGGATTATCATTATAAAGTCCATCAATATCTGAAACTAAAACAAGTAATTGTGCATCCACAATAGGTAATAGTAAGGCAGATAATGTATCATTATCTCCTACTTTGATTTCATCTACCGCTAATGTATCATTTTCATTAATAATAGGAATCACATCATAATCTAAAATAGAAGATAAAGCATAGCTTAAATTCATCAAACGTTTACGATGATCAAAATCATCATGATTTAATAAAATCTGTGCACATTTTAAATGAAACAATGAAAATAAATCTTCATAAATTTGCATCAAATGAGCTTGTCCAATAGCCGCAAGTGCTTGTTTTTTAGAAATTTCTTTAGGTTTTTCACTTAAATTTAAAACACCCATTCCTGAAGAAATCGCTCCTGATGAAACAAGTGTTACTTTTAACCCTTTACGTTTTAAAATAGCTATTTGTTGGATGAGTTTTAAAATTCTTTCTTTATCTAGTTGTCCATCTTCATTACACAAAGAAGTCGAACCAATCTTTATAATAACATGTTTGACATGTTCTAAATTTCTCATGTTTACACCTACTTTTCATTTTTTCTTATTATACAGAAAAGAAAGGCAATTGACAACAAGTGAATACATTTGAAACACTTTTATAGCTATTATAATTTTTTATTATTATCTTTCATATATCTAGATAAATGATAAAATAGAACATATTATTAAGGGGGAAAAAATTAAAATGAATCTCATAATTCCAGAAAATTATGATCCTGTGTTGTCTTTAAGACAAACACAAGAAGCAATTAAATACATAAGAGATACATTTCAAAAAGAATTTGGAAGAGCTTTAATGTTAGAAAGAATTTCAGCACCTCTTTTTGTCCAAAAAAGCAGTGGTTTAAATGATAACTTAAATGGTGTTGAAAAACCTGTTTCTTTCCAAATCAGTTGTTTTGAAAACGATGATATTGAAGTCGTTCATTCTCTTGCTAAATGGAAAAGAATGGCACTTAAAAAATATGGTTTTGGTGTTCGTGAAGGACTTTATACAAATATGAACGCTATTAGAAAAGATGAAGAAGTTGATAACCTACATTCTTACTATGTTGATCAATGGGATTGGGAACGTGTCATCGAAAAAGAAGATCGCAATATTACAACATTAAAAAATCATGTTAAAAAGATTTTTAAAGTCATTAAACATATGGAACATGAAGTTTGGTATAAATACCCTCATGTTGTTAATCGTTTACCAGATCGTGTTCATTTCATTACTGCACAAGAATTAGAAAATCAATATCCTGATTTAGCAGCTAAAGAAAGAGAAAATAAAATTTGTAAAGAATTCGGGTGTGTCTTTGTTATGCAAATCGGTAATGTTTTACAAAGTGGACAAAAGCATGATGGACGTGCACCAGACTATGATGATTGGAAACTCAATGGTGACTTGTTATTCTGGTACGAACCATTACAATGTGCCTTAGAAATCTCATCAATGGGTATCCGTGTGGATGAAGATTCTTTAGTTGAACAATTAAAGAAAGAAAACTGTGAAGATCGTTTAAATCTTCCATATCATCAAGCCATCGTGAATAAAGAATTACCTTACACTATCGGTGGTGGTATTGGTCAATCAAGACTTTGTATGTTACTTTTAAATCGTGCTCATATTGGTGAAGTACAAGCAAGTATTTGGCCTCAAGAAATGATTGATGAATGTGAAAAAAATAATATTCATTTATTATAAAAAAAATCTATCCATGCGATAGATTTTTTATGTCTAAATAAATAATAAAGGATTCCTACAAAAATAAGGAATCCTAAAATAAAGAAAGCAAATAACCCACTTATAACTCCACAAAGTAAGACTGTCATCAATAATATGATTATAATATAAACTAAAAGAAATATTTTTTAAATTTCCTACCATTTCCTTTAGGAAATGTACTCTTTGTTTCTTTTTTATCTCTTGTTTAAAATCATCAACAACTTGTTTGTTTTGTTTTTGTTGTTTCATCTTCAAAATGAATAATTACTTTTTCTTCTTTCATAGTTTTTCTCAAAAAAAAGAATTATAGCTTAAAGCTATAATTCTAATGTATCACTCTTTTTATATCATAAATTCCTTGAATACGTTCAAGATTAGCAATTGCACGATTTAAATGTTCAGCATCATCAACACCAATCTTTAATTTAATTAAAGCTCTACCATCATCTGATGCATCCGCATGAATATTTAAAATATTGATTTTCATTTGTCCTAAAACCGTAATAATATCATTTAATAAATTTGTACGATCTAAGCCATCAATTTGTAAATCAGCATCAAATTTCAAATTAGAAAGTGATGCAAAATCCCAATAAACATCAATTAAACGGCTTTGAATTTCTTTTTGTTTAATATTTGGACAATCCACACGATGAACTTTGATTCCTTGTCCTTGAGAAACATAACCAGTAATTTGATCTCCAGGAATTGGATTACAACATTTAGAAAGTTGAATCTTTAATCCTGAAACACCTTTAACAACAACTCCATTATTAGATGTCGTTTTTTCTAATTTTTCTCTTTGTTCATTATTTCTTTGTAAGATTTTAGATAAGTTATCAAAGAAACCTGTTTTCTTTGGATTTACTTTTTCTAAAAGTGTCGCTACTGAAAGATTTTTCTTTCCAATAAAATAGAAAATATCATCTAAACTTCTTGCTCCAAAAGCACCTAAATATGTTTTGTAAGTTTCTGGATCCAAGAATTTCTTTTCATCAAGTCCACGTTTTTTGATTTCATCTTTTAAGATTTTCTTACCATCTTCAATCGTATCTTTCTTAGTTTCAGCTTCTTTTTTAGCGAGGAAAGTACGAATTTTATTACGAGCTCCTGCGGTTCTTACAAATTTCAACCAATCTTCACTTGGTCCAGCGGATTGTTTGTTGGTTTTGATTTCACAAACATCCCCTGTATTTAATTTTGTATCGATAGGCACCATGACATTATTGACAATCGCACCAACTGTATGATGTCCTACTTCTGTATGAATACGATAAGCAAAATCAACTGGTGTTGAACCGTTAGGAAGTTCAACAATTTTTCCTTGTGGCGTTAAAACATAAACATTGGCTTCAAAAATATCACGAGAAATGGAGTCATAATATTCTTTGGCATCGCCATCTTTGATATCATCTGACAAAGAAATAAATTCTCGTAACCATTGAAGTTTTTCTCCAATTTCTTTTTGTTCCGCTTTGGCAGAATAACCTTTGCCTTCTTTATAACGCCAATGAGCAGCAACCCCAAGTTCAGCAAGCTCATCCATTTCTTCAGTACGAATTTGGATTTCAAAAGTATTACCATCTTCACCAATAACAGAAGTATGAAGTGATTGATACATATTTGGTTTAGGCATAGCAATATAATCTTTAAAACGTCCTGGAATTGGACGATAATGATCATGAATCAATCCTAAAACACTATAACAATCAAGTTTATTTTGTAAAATAATACGGAGTGCATAAAGATCATAAAGTTCATCAAAACGTTTATGTTTTTTAAACATCTTCTTATAAATACTATAGATAGATTTCGCACGACCTAAAATACGATATTGATAATGATTTTCCTTTAATAAGTTTTCAACTTCTTCCATCATCTTCGCCACAGATTCTTTTCGCTCATCTTGTTTTGTTTGAAGAAGTCTCGCAATATCATGATAAGCAATTGGATCTAAATAAGATAAAGAAAGATCTTCCAATTCTGTTTTAATATCGCTCAACCCTAAACGATGAGCAATCGGTGTATAGACTTCTAAAGTTTCTCGAGAAATACGTTTTTGTTTTTCTGGGGGCATGAATTGTAATGTACGCATATTGTGTAAACGATCGGCAAATTTGATCAAGATAACACGTATATCTTTAGCCATCGCAATATAGATTTTACGATGATTTTCAGCATATACGTCTGCTTCATCTTTAAATGGCATTTTAGAAATCTTCGTAACACCTTCTACAAGGGTCGTTACTTCTTCTCCAAATTCTTTCACCATTTCTTCACGTGATACATCACAATCTTCCATGACATCGTGTAAAAGACCCGCTGTAATGGTAAGTGGTCCTGTTTGTAATGTTGATAAAATATAAGCAACCCAAATCAAATGAATTGTATAAGGTTCTCCACTTTTACGTTTTTGTCCTTCGTGTTTAACCATGATATAATCATAAGCTTTTTTAATAAGCTTCATATCATCTTCATTGGTAATATAGCGTCTACATGATTCATAGACATCTTCTATAGTGACTTTATCTCCAGCTTTTTTAAACTCTTTCATATTATAACCCCCTCATATGATAAAAGAGAGTTTCCTCTCTTTTATTTAATAAGTTAATACTGAATAGACATTATAGTCTTTTAATTTTTCTCTACCTTTTAGAGCTTCAAGTTCAATTAAAAAGGCAATTCCTACAACTTTACCACCAAGTTGTTCAACAAGTTGAATAGTTGCTTCAACTGTTCCACCTGTAGCAAGTAAATCATCTATAATAACAACATTTTCACCAGGTTTGATACTATCGGCATGAATATGAACTTCATTTTTTCCATATTCTAAATCATAACTTGCTGAAACTGTTTCTCTTGGTAATTTTCCTGGTTTTCTAACAGGTACAAACCCTGCATTTACTTTGTAAGCAACAGGACATCCAAATAAAAAACCTCTTGCTTCAGGACCAGCAACAACATCTACTTGAACTCCAAGTCCATCGATCCATTTAGCGAATGTGTCAATTGATTCTTTATAAGCTTCTTTATCTTTTAATAAAGGTGTTACATCTCTAAAGATAATTCCTTCTTCAGGGAAATCTTTAATATCTTCAATATATTTTTTAAAGTCCATTTTATGTACTCCTCCTATTTCTATTATAACAAACTTTTATTATCAAGGAAACTATTTCATATCCTCTATAATCATATTTATTGATTCTGTATTTAAATATTTATTAATTTTTAAAGTTCCTATTAAAGAAATTGTCTTTTTTTGTTGTAATTGCTCAATTTCATTCGAACAATTAAAATAAAGTGCTTGTAAATTACCTTTATTTAAAGGAATATCGAAACGTAAATGTTTCCCATCAGATAATACACGACTAGTAAAATTCGTAATATCTTTTAAAACAAATTTCATTTCTTCATTACATTGACCATACGGCTCTAACAACTCTAATTCTTTAACAGCTGGTAAAGTAAGCTCATTTAATTCAATTTGAATCCCTTCAAGAACTTTTTCATTAGAAAAAGTATGTGTTGTTAAGTAGGTATGCAATGTTTCTTTTAAAGTTAACACTTCATCTTTAGCTACTTGAAAGCCACCCGCTAAAGCATGTCCACCATATTGTACAAAATAATCTTTTAAATCATCAAAGATTTGATTTAAAGGAATACTTTCAATACTTCTGGCACTTCCTCGATACACTTCATTTTTTTCATCGTATTTCATCACAAAACTCGGCTTTTGAAATTCATGAGTATACTTTCCCGCAATTAAACCTACGATTCCTTCATGAACTTCTTGATCATAGCTGTATAAAAATTCATCTTTTTGGCTATTTTCTAAAATGTTTTTGTATTGTTCATTTGTAAGAGATTGTCTTTTACTATTGATTTTTTTAGCGTATTGAGAAATTTGGATTGCAAATTTTTGATCGACATCCTTTAAAAAATAACGTACTAAATGATTTGGATTAACAAGTTCTGGTAGTCTTCCAAAGGAATTGATTTTAGGTGCAATATTAAAACCTAAAGTTGTTGTATTATATTTTTGATTTTCACCAATTAAAAGTTCTAATTGAAGATATTTTTCTTCATTCATAAATTGCAGACCTCGCGAAACAAGCGATTTATTTTCATCAACTAAAGGCATCATATCTGAAATGGTCGTAATAGCTGCTAAAGAAAATAAATATTTATCATGTTTTCCAAGCAAACTACTGGCAAGTTTATACGCTAAAAAACCTCCACATATTTCTTTAAATGGATAATCCGGTGACATTTTTGTATGAATGATTGCACATGCATCCGGCAATTCGTCATAATCATGATGATCAATAACAATAACATCAATACCAAGTTCATTCGCTAAATCAATAGCTTCATACGCTTTAATACCATTATCTACTGTAATTAACAAAGAATACCCTTTTTCATACATTTGTTGAACTCTTTCTTTATTTAGTCCATAACCATCTTCAAAACGATTAGGAATATGATACCCTACTTTTTTCCCTAATTCTAAAAAAGCTTGAACAAGAATGGCTGTTGACAAGATTCCATCACAATCATAATCTCCATAAATACATATTTTTTCATCATTTTCCAAAGCTTCTTGTATACGATCTAAAACTAAATCCGCATCTAAAAACAATGAAAAATCATGATAAATCAATCTTTTTGAAGTATGTCCTTGAACATCTTGTTCATTATATTTTCTTTGTGCAAAAATCTTTGCAAGTAAAGAATGTATTGAATACTTTTGCATATATTCATTATAGTTATGTATTTCTTTTATATCCCAGTTCATAAAATCTCCTTAAATAAAAAATAGTTGTTACCAACTATTTTGAAATGAATTCTTGAAATGCTGCTAAATCGAGTGTACTTGCTTCTTTAACTGCTTGTATACTTAAATAATCAAAAATTTCCGAAAATTGTAAATTCATTACATTATCAATAATATCACACATTGGTAGACTCTTTTGAGATTTCCATTTAATATTGAATAAATAATCTCTTATTTCTTTTTCGGATATATTATCTATTTTTTGCTTACGAAACTCATGAGCTTTTAATTTGATTAGAAAATCTAAATCATATTTACCAAATTTATAATCCAGTTTTTCATTCATGATAAACCAACTCCCACTTCGTCTATTATAGATGAAAATTCGACATAAAGGAAGTCTTTTATGAAAAGAAAACTTATCAATTCATTCATTATTCTTTCCGCTAGTTCAGCTATCTCTAAAATATTTAGTATTTTAAATAGAATGTTGCTTTCCAGGCTTCTTCCTTTAGAAGCTATGTCATTATATCTTGTCATTATGCCAACACTTTCTTTGTGTTTAACACTTGGACAGGTTGGGATTCCTTCTGCTGTTTTTCGTCTTATATTACATCCAAAATATAAAAACTACAAAGTCATTATTACCGCAATTATTCTATCCTTTTTTTCTGTCATTGTTATTTGTGGAACCCTCTTTATTTTAAGTCCTTTCATTGCTCATTCTTTATTAAAAAACGATTATACTCTTTATCCCATTTTATCCTTTTTAATTTTTATTCCATTGATTGCTATCAGTGGTATTATTAAAAACTATTATTTAGCCAAAGGGCATGTCTATGTCATTGCTAAAAGCCAAATTGTCGAAGAAACTTCACGCTTATTATTTACCTATTTATTTTTAGAAACTCCTTTAAGTTCATCCTTACCTTTTTTAGTAACAATCGCTTATTTATCAATGAGTTTTGGTGAATTGATGTCAATTATCTATCTACTTCTTTTAAGTCGTAAAAGATATTCTTTTACTCCTTTAAAAAACATAAACAAGCAAAACTTGATTATGAAAGATCTTTTAAACATTTCTTTACCTTTGACAGGTTCACGTCTTTACCATTGTTTTATGAATTTTTTAGAGCCCATTCTTTTAATTCATGTTTTAACTCGACTTGGTTTAACTCAAAACTTTATCCAAGACCAATATGCCATCCTTTCTGGCTATGTCGTCTCGATGCTTGTCACGCCTACTTTTTTTTGTACGATCATCTATCGCCTCTATTTGCCTATTGCTACAGATGATCTTTATTATCATAAAAGTAATACTTTTTTACATCTTCTTTATGCTTTACTTATTTGTTTTCTTATCGGTCTTCCTTTTACTTTAATTTTCTATTTTTTTCCAAAACGATCCCTTATGATTCTTTACAATACAACAAGTGGCTATCAACAATTAAAATACATGTCTTTTCCTTTTTTACTCTTTTATTTACAAACGCCCCTTTCAACTATCCTACAAGCTAAAAATAAAAATAAAGTGATGTTTATCATCTCTATGATTGAATGTACTTTAGAAATTATCTTAACTTATACTTTATCTCATTATCTTTATGTTAACGCTATTTTGATTAGTTTATTTACAGGATTGATTACAACCTTAACTTTAAGTGCAATTTATTGTTTTAAAATAATAAAAGACACTTCTTTATCTTGAAGTGTCTAATTTTTTTAACCAATTTGAAAATACTTCTAAACCTTCTTTAACAATTTGTGGATCATTTGCAAGTCCAAAACGCAAATGATTTTCCACATCAAAACAACATCCCGGTACAAAGAAGACCCCTGTTTCTTCTTGTAACTTTTCACAGAAAGTATTTGAATCTATTTGATAATCGTATTTTAGGAAACAAACTGTTCCATATTTTGGAATAACACAAGAAAGATGAGGATGAGCTTTTAACCATTCTTTCAAGTAACACTTATTTTCTTCTAAAATCTCACGATTTCTTTTTAAAATCTCTTTACTATATTTTAAAGTAAGTGCCCCTAAATAATCATTGATTGGTCCACTACTAATAATTGAATAATCACGTCTTTCATTGATTAAACGAATAAGTTCTTTATCTTTTGTTTTGATCCAACCAATACGAAGTCCAGGAGTTGATAAAACTTTAGAAAGTCCTGAGGTTGCTATTCCTTTTTCATAAAGATCACTAATGGATTCTTCTTGATAAAGTCCTCGATAGATTTCATCCACAAGAACATAGAGATCATGCTTTTTACATATTTGAATCAGTTGTTGCATTTCTTCATGATTTAAAGTTGTTCCAGTAGGATTGTTTGGTAAATTCAAACAAATCATTTTTGTATTTTCTCTAATATTTTTTTCTAATTCTTCAAAATCGATTTTCCATTCATTTTCTTCTTTTAAATGAATAAAATCAACTTCTACCCCTAAAGATTCAGGAAAACTATAAAGTTGTTGATACGTTGGTAAAAATGATAAAATATGATCATTTGTTGAAAGTAATGTCATTAAAACAAGTTCATTGGCATTGACACCACCATGGCAAATAGCAATTTCTTCATCATCACCACTTTGATATAAACTTAAAATACCTTTTTTTAGTTCATGAGAACCTTCAATAGCACCATAATCTAAAGAAAGATTCATTAAATCTTCTAATGAATCTTTTTTATCATACGCTAATAATTCCTTTAAAGTTAAAGATTTAGCAACTGTATCTGCCAAGTTATAGCGACAGTTATTTTCATGCAAAGTCATATAAGACTCTACTTCAAAACGTTGTAGTTTCATTAGTGCATAACCTTCTTTAAGAAATCTTGAGCACGTTCAGTTTTAGGATTTTCATAGAAAGCTTTTGCATCATTTTCTTCAACGATTTTACCATTTTCTAAGAAAATAACACGATCTGCAACTGTTTTAGCAAAGCCCATTTCATGAGTAACAACAATCATTGTCATTCCTTCTTTAGCAAGTTGTTGCATAACTTCTAATACTTCAATAACCATTTCTGGATCCAAGGCACTTGTTGGTTCATCAAAAAGCATGATTTCAGGGCTTGTACATAAGCTTCTCGCAATCGCTACCCTTTGTTTTTGTCCACCTGAAAGTTTATTTGGATACTCATCTTTTTTATCTAATAAGCCAACTCTTGTAAGATAGTTACAAGCTATTTCATTGGCTTTTTCTTCCTCCATGTGACGTACTTTTGTAAGTGAAAGTGTTAAGTTTTCTAAGACTGTCATATGTGGAAATAAATTGAAATGTTGGAAAACAAATCCCATTTTATTTCTTAATTCTTGATAATTAGATTTCTTTGGATCTAATACTTCCCCATTAAGGTATACATGTCCTGTTTCTGGTACTTCTAAACCATGAATACATCTTAAAACTGTACTCTTACCTGAACCAGAAGGTCCAATTAAACACACAATTTCTCCTTTTTTTACTTCAAGAGAAACATCATCAACTGCTTTTACTTTTTTAAATTGTTTTGATATATGTTCAACTTTAATCACTTTCAGCTAACCTCTTTTCTACATATCTACCTAAATAAGAAATACTAATTGTCATAATTAAATAATAAACTGCAACAATACAATAAGGTGACATAACATCATAATATTGTGCCCCCACTACTTGAGCTGATTTTAATAATTCAACGGCACCAATACAACTGATCAATGAAGAATCTTTAATCAATGTAATAAATTCACTGATCATTGGTGGAATAATTCTTTTAAACGCTTGTGGTAAGATAACAAGTCTCATTGTTTGTTTATGAGAAAGTCCTAAAGTTTCACAAGCTTCCCATTGTCCTTTATCAACCCCGTTGATTCCACTACGAATAAGTTCTGTCGAATAAGCCCCACTGTTAATAGACATAGCAACAGCACCAATTAAAAAGACATTAATTCTTAAAACATTTCCTGTAAACGCTGTATAAATAGATGGAATAACTGAGAATAAAATCAAGATTTGAAGTAACATTGGTGTCCCACGAATGACTTCAACATACACATTTCCAATAATTCTAAAAATTTTATATTTAGATCTTTTTGCTGAAGATCCTAAAATCCCAAAAACAATACCAAATAAAAGGGATACAGCAGCGAGTAAAAGTGATACTACTGCACCCTTAGCAAAGTAAAGTAAGTTTTCAGGAGTAAACACTTTTGAAAAAGCTACAAACATTTCTATACCCCTTTTCTATAATTTTTTATTTTTCTAATGGTGATAAATCATATTTTTTACATAATTTATCGTAATCTTTTGAAGCTACGAATTTTTTAATACATTTATTCATTAATTTGATCATTTTTGTATTACCTTTTTTAGCGATAACATAGTTCTTTTCATCCATTAATGAACCATTTAATTGTGTAAAGTTTCCACTAGATACATATTGTTTAGCAACACCTAAGTCAACGATTGCTGCATCATATTGATTGCTTGCTAAACCATTGAAAATATCTTGTACGTTTTTCATTGAAACAACATCAGCATTTTCAACTTCTTTGGCAGCTTGTTCACCAGTAGCTCCAGTTTGAGCAGCTAATTTTTTACCAACTAATTGATCATTTGAAGTAATTGAAGAACCATTTGGTACAACAGCAACTTGTTGAGTTCCTAAATATGGATCAGACCATTCAACAACTCTATCTTCACTATAAGTAAAACCAGAAATACCTAAATCAATTTGATCACCTTGAATTTGAGTAACAATGTTATCAAAATCCATTTGTTTGAATTCTAAAGAATAAGTTTTACCTTCCATATCAGATAAATAACCTTCAAATAATTTGGCCATATCTACGTCAAAACCAACGATTTCACCTTTTTTGTTTAATGATTCATATGGTGCATAATCAGGTGATGTCCCAATTGTAATTGTCACATCGGCATCATTTTTACTGCTTGATGAACATCCAGCAATAGCACAAGTCATCACAAGTGCTAACATTAATTTTAATACTTTTTTCATATTCTTTTCCCCTTTTCTACCCAATAAAAAACGTCTCCTAGCGATTGCTAAGAGACGAAAGATTCCGCGGTACCACTCTTGTTGATATGATAAACATATCCACCTCACCGTTAAAGCTGGTTAGCTTGTTATCCTATGTATTCAGATAACCCTCTCCAAAGTGCGCTTCATTTTATTTTCAATATCTAATTTCCACCAACATAGACTCTCTAACATATCCAATAAAACTACTCTCTTTTTCATTGAGTTTATTTATATATCTGTATTATAGATAATATTTAAGCTTTGTCAACATTCCTCGATTATTTTTTTGATAAAACTTTATCATTGAAAGAACGTACTGCCTTCATCGCTTTTTCTAAGGGAGCATTCATTTCTTGTAATTGTTCTAAAACATCATCGAGTTGTTGATTTGCTTCTTGAATACTGTCTCTTGTATCTTGAATTGTTTGTTTGGTTTTCTTTTTGGCATCACCACTATGAAGTAAAAAGAAAATACCTAAAGACATACATACAAAAATACCAATAATGATTAAAAAATCTTTAATTAGTTCCATAATCTCACCCATCTTTAGTATAGCCTATTTTGTTTAATCAATCCAGCCAAAATGACGACAAGCATATTCAATACCGTCATCATCATTTCTTTTGGTTATAAAATTTGCAACTGCTTTGACTTCATCGATTGCGTTACCCATAGCAATACCTAAAGGAGCTTGGTCAATCATAGAAATATCATTTAAGCCATCCCCAAAGACCACAATATCCTTTTCATTTCCCTTTAATAAATGAACCATTTCTAAAATACCTTTATATTTATCTGCTGGTTCGATGATGATTTGTCCTTTAAAATAACGCATATATTCCAAAGTTCCTAAATCTAATAATTTTTCTTCTTGTTCACCACATTCAATAAATACTTTATAAATTTCCTTTACTTGATGAAAGTCTATACTTTCATCAACAACTAATTTTACCGGAAGTTTTTGATCTTTTTGATCACTTTGATTCGTATACAAAACAGCTTCATTTCCTAAAGCAACTGCAAATGGTAAATGATGTTCAATACATTGATCAATGACACGATTGGCTTGAACAAAATCTATCGGTTTAATATATTGAAGTTCATTATGTAAAGTAATACCATTTCCCCCATCTGTTACTAAACAATCAATATGGGCTTCTTTAGCAGCATCCATCGCCATATATTGTGCTCTTCCTGTCGCAATAGCAACAAAATGCCCATTTTCTTTTAACTTATCTAACGTACGATATGTGCTTTCTAAAATCTTTCCTCCCGGATTATCATCTAAAAGTGTTCCATCAATATCAAAAAAAATATATTTTCTTTCCATGTTACTTTTCTCCTTTAAATTGCATATTATACAATCTTGCATAATTTCCATTTAATTTCGTCAACTCTTCATGGTTTCCTTGTTCTTCGATGCCATTTTCCGTTAAAACACAAATATGCTTAGTATTTTTAATCGTTGATAAACGATGCGCAATAACAAAAGTTGTACGATCTTGAGATAATTTTTCTAAAGATTCTTGTACAATACTTTCACTTTCATTATCTAATGCACTTGTTGCTTCATCAAAAATAAGAATTGGTGGATTCTTTAAGAAAACACGTGCAATCGAGATACGTTGTTTTTGTCCACCTGAAAGTTTGACCCCACGTTGTCCACAATCCGTATCGTAACCTTCTTCTAATTCCATAATAAAATCATGAGCATTAGCTTTTTTAGCGGCTTCAATGACTTCTTCATCACTCGCTTCTAAATTTCCATAACGAATATTATCCATAATCGTTCCAGTAAATAAATAAACATCTTGTTGAACAATGCCAATATTTTCTCTTAAAGATTGTTGTTTTATCTCTTTGACATTAATTCCATCAATCAAGACATTTCCTTTCGTTGCTTCGTAAAAACGAGGAATCAAAGAACAAATCGTTGTTTTACCAACTCCTGATGAACCAACAAAAGCAATATACTCTCCTGGTTTTACATCCAAGTTAATATTATTTAACACATAAGGTGTTTGTTCATTATAGCGAAATGAAACATGATCAAACATGACATTCCCTTCAACATGTTGTAATACAACTGCATTTTTTGTATCTTGAATATCTGGTTCAATTTCTAATATTTCCATAAAACGTTCAAAACCAGTAACACCTTCTTGAAATTGTTCAGTAAAGTTTAAAAGTTTTTTTACAGGATCTATTAAGTTCGTGACATAAAGTAAAAAGGCAATTAAATCTGCAACATTAATACTTCCATAAGAAATAAATAAGGTTCCAAAAAAGATAACCGATACTGTAATTAAACTTGTAAAAGAAGTAAGTCCTGCATTGTATCTTCCCATATAATAATAACTATTTTTCTTAGCACTTACATAATGTCCATTTTGTTTATCAAAACGTTCTAACTCTTGATCTTCATTCGCAAAACTTTTAACAACACGAATTCCTGATAAATTGTCTTCAATACGTTCATTGATATCACCAATTCTCTCTTTATTTCTTTTAAAAGCTTTTTTCATCTTTTTATTATAATACCAAGCAAATAAAAACATAAATGGTAAGATTGCAAATAAAATTAAAGTCAGTTTGACATTAATATAGGAAAGTAAAATAAAGGCCCCTATAAACTTAATAATTGAAATGACAATGTCTTCTGGTCCATGATGATAAAGTTCAGTTAAAGAAAATAAATCATTCGTTAGACGTGACATCAATTGTCCTGTGTTTTGTTCATCATAAAAGCGAAAAGATAATTTTTGATAATGACTAAATAACTCATTACGTAAATCTTTTTCCATATAGACACCCATGACATGTCCTAGATAACCTATAAAATAATTACAAAAATATTCAACAACAATCAAACAAAGCATAAAAAGTCCTAATAAATAAATCTTAGAATAATCAATCTTTGGTTGATTTAAAATCGTCCCTGTAATATAGCGTGTTAGCATAGGATAAACGAGCGTAATGGCTGCTGAAATCATCGCACAAAACATATCTTTAAAAAACAAAACCTTATAGTTTGTATAATAAGATAAAAATTTCTTCCATCTTCCTTTCATATTAAAACACCTCCTTCATATATTTTTACAAAGAATGATTATTTTTTCTAGTTAAAAATGATTATTTTTAAAATATGAAAAAGGAGGCTTTTTCATGAACCACGTTTCTTGGACTTCTATTCTAATCGGTCTGGCACTTTTTTTATTTGGTATCGACTATCTTTCCCTTTCTTTACAAGAACTTTCACCAACCCGTTTAAAAAATCTTCTTGCTAAATGTACTTCTTCTACTTTTAAGGCTATTCTAATTGGTTGTTTTATAACTTGTATTATTCAATCAAGTTCTGCCACAACTGCTTTAACCATCAGTTTAATTAATGCAAATCTCATGACCTTTTCACAAAGTATTGGGATTATTATGGGAGCCAATATTGGCACAACCATAACCGCTTTTATTGTAGGTTTTGATCTTTTTCAATATGCTTCTTTCTTTTTAATTATTGGTGCTTTTTGTTTATTATTTTCTAATCATCCTAAAATAAAAGGCCTTGCACAAATTCTTTTTGGGCTTGGCTGTTTATTTTATGGATTAGAACTTATGTCAATGCATCTTGAAGCTATTACTAAACTTCCTGAATTTATGAAATTAGTAACACTTTTTACAAATCATCCTATTTTAGCCATGCTTGGTGGAGCCATCACAACTGCTCTTATTCAATCATCAAGTGCGATGATTGCTATTGTCCAACAAATGTATCATTTAAAAGCCATTTCCCTTTATGTTTCTATTCCTTATATCTTAGGTTGTAATATCGGTACAACCATTACCGCTTTTCTTTCTGCCCTTAAAACCAATTCTTCTGCCAAAAAAGCTGCCTTCTTTCATTTTTTATTTAATGTAATTGGAACAACTTTTTTCATGATTTTCCTGACTCCTTTTTATCATCTTTTTTTAACATTTCGCTTTTATATTCCTATTTCACCTCGTCTGCAACTCGCTTTTATTCATGGCTTCTTCAATATTGTTACTACACTCCTTATTTTTCCTTTTTATAAGCATATAATTACATTGATTGAAAGTTGTTTCAAAAAGAATTGTTAAGGTTTTGTAAAGAAACTTAACATAATCTTTACACAAAATTAACATTCCTTTAAAATGAGATGTATAGGAGTGTGATTTTATGACATTAGCAGATATCAACTGGCCTTTAATTCTGGCAGGGCTTGGTTTATTTTTATTTGGTATCGATTATATGGGTGATGGTTTAAAAAGTTATGCCGGAGATAAATTAAAGGACATTATTGATAAATACACCTCAAGTCCTGTAAAAGGAATTTTAATTGGGGCTTTAGTTACGTGTTTAATTCAATCAAGTTCAGGAACAACAGCCCTTACAATTGGATTGATTCGTTCTGGTTTGATGAATTTAAATCAAGCAGTAGGAATTATTATGGGGGCCAATATTGGAACAGTTATTACTTCTGTTTTAGTTGGTTTAAAGATTTCTAAATATGCGGTTTATTTCATTATTATTGGTGCGTTTGTTTCAATGTTTTCTAAAAACAAAAAAACAAAATATTTATCACAAATTATTTTTGGATTTGGTTGTTTATTCTATGGACTTGATTTAATGGGAAACAATTTATCAATGATTTCTGAAGTTCCAGAATTTACACAAATTACCGAATTTTTAATGAAGAGCCCTTGGCTTGGTTTACTTGGTGGAACAATTCTTACATGTGCGATTCAATCATCAGCTGCAACGATTGCAATTGTTCAACAAATGTATGGTGCCGGTGCTATTGGTTTAAATATTGCTTTACCATTTTTATTTGGATCAAATATTGGAACAACAATTACAGCTGTTCTTGCCTCTATTGGTGGATCTATTCCCGCTAAAAGAGCAGCATTCTTCCACGTTTTATTTAACGTCATTGGTTCTGTTCTATTTATGATTGTTTTATCACCATTTACCATGTTGATTCAATATATTAATTCAGTAAGTACAATGTCTCCTGAATTACAACTTGCAGTAGCTCATGGTATCTTTAACATAGTAACAACCATCTTGTTCTTTCCATTTATTAATAAGATTGTTGTTATTATTAAAAAAATTATTCCAAATCATTCAAAAGAATTACAAATGGATTTATCAGAATTAGATCCTCATGTGGTTCAATTGTTCCCTTCTCATGCTTTAGCTATCGCTAAAAACAAGATTTTAGAAATGGGAACTATTACTGTTGAAGCTTGTGAAAATGTTAAAGAATATTTTATTTCTAAAAGTTCTACTGCTAAAGAAGCAGTCGAAGAATTAGAAAATGCAATCAACTTATTAGATAAAAAGATTGCTGAATATTTATTACTTATTTCACATGAACAATTAAACGATCATGATTCAAAAGAATATTTTGCTGATATGAAATCAATTAAAGATCTAGAACGTGTCGGTGATTTATGTATTAACTTAACTCAATTCTTTGAAGCTGTTTATGATGAAAAAGATGATTTTTCATCAGAAGCTAAAGATGACATTATCGCCATGATCAATATGGATATTGAAATGTTGAATCATGCAATGGTGGCTTTTGATAAACATGATTTAGATGATATTATTTATGTTGATGATCATGAAAGTAATTTAGATTATTATAATAAAAAAGCAAAACAAAGACATATTCAACGTGTTACTAATAAAACTGAAAAATCAGTTATTGTCAATTCTACATACGTTGATATCTTATCCAACTTAGAGCGTATTGGTGATCATTGCCAAAACATAGCTGAATCTTATATGTTAGAAGAAGAAAACTTCAAACCTGATTATGAAGTTGATTCTGCATTTAATCAATAGTCATGGATTTCCATGACTATTTTTGTTATGATGTAACAGTCAAAGGAGTCACATATGTATAAATTATTAGATTATGATATAACTGAATATAAACAATTAGAAAACACCTTGAATGAGTTATCTAAACAAGGTTACAATCCTACTTCTTTAGGTAAAATCAGCCGTTTTGAAAAAAATGAGAAACACTACTACTTCCATGTAGATTTACTAATCAAAAAACCGGCAACCCCTAAAAGAAAAGCATTACATGATTTTATTAATGAATATGAAAAACAAATGTTTGATTATTATGGTAAAATAGGAAAATTTATTATTTTTACAACAGATAATAAACGTGCTTTACCTAAAGAAAGACAAAAAGCAATTGATGAATACTTAAGTACTCGTAAAATCTCTGTAACCACTTATTTTGTTTTATGGATTTTCTTTGCTTTTTTTGTCGCACAGCTTGTTTTACAAAAAAATCAGATTCAAGAATTTCTTACAAATGGAAGTATTTTAATTCATTACTTACCTCTTCTTCTATTTGCGACAATTCTTATTCGTTGCCTTTATAAAATTGTTTTAGCCTGTCAAAAAAGCTTTGGAAAGATTATTAAACATATCTTCTACGCTATGACTATAGTTACTTGTGTAGTGGCTATACTTGGATGTATTTTAGATGTTACTGATAGAAAAGATATTCCTTTAAATCAAAATATTTTAACCTTGCAAACATTTGATAAAGAAACAAATTTAAAAAAATATCCAAACTACAAATATACTAAAAGTTTTATTGTTGAATCTACTTCTTATTTTGAAGAAAACAACCAAGGTGATCTCATGTATAGTAAAGATTATTGTTTTAAATCAACTGACAAAACAAACACTTTCTTTAAACGTTATTTAAAAACGTATGATGATGTTCCTGTTATTAAAATCGATAAAAACACTTATCTCTTTAAACTTGATACATCGTATGATACTTTACTGTATAAAAAAGAAAATCATTTCTATTTTGTTTCTGCAAACTTTAGTTTAAAAAATGATTATCAAAATATTATTGAGTTTTATAAATAAACAAAAAATCCACCCCAAAGTGGATTTTTTATTTACCTGTAATAATAAGATAGATAAGAAGTAAAGCAATAATAATCATTGTTGCAACAAGGACACGTCTTTCAAATTCGCTATAATCATCATGACAAAGATAGTGTGCTAAATAGTTAAGAACTAACGCCATAAGCAAAAAGATTCTTCCAACCATAAAATAAGACGTATTCATCACCACCGGTTCAATAAGCAATAAAACATCAACCAAATTGATTTTATATTTATGATGTGGTTTGCAAATTTTATACAGTAATTTCTTCATTAATAAAACGTACTCACTTCTTCTATTGTTTTTCTTTTTGGCATACTTGGTTCAATATTTGGATAACCCACACCTATGACAGAAACAATCGTTTCTTGTACAGGTATTTCTAAAAGTTCACGAATCGCTCTTTCATCTCTGATTCCCATAACAAGTGTTCCTAAACCAAGTTCAGTTGCTTTAAGAATTAAGTTTTGATTAGCTAGTCCACAATCATAAACACCCCAACCATTTTGTAATTCGTTGTCAGGACTTCCGTTTCTTTGAAAACCTGCACGATCTTTAACAAATGTTGTCACAATTAAAACAGGTGCATCAGCTATATTTTTTTGATTAAATTCAGGTAAACATTTTTTCTTAAATTGTTCCAACATTTCTTTTGATTGAATAACATGATATCGTGAGGTTTGACTATTTTTCCAACTTTCTGAATAGATAGCTGCTTGAATCATTTCTTCAATTTTTTCTTTTTCTACAGGTTGTTGTTTATATTTACGAATACTTCTTCTTTGTTGTAAAACATTTTGTAACTCCATAATTTTCACTCTCCTGCTTTTATTATAAAAGAAAAGACTATCGAATGATAGCCTTACTTATTTAATTCAATCATAAGCTCACAAATCTTATTTGAAAAAGCCACTGGATCTTCAATAGATAATCCTTCAATCAATAATGCTTGATCGAATAACAATGAAGCATAATCATTGATCTTATCTGCATTATTTTGATAAACATTTTGAATTGCCTTGAAAATATCATGATTTGGATTGATTTCAAGAATTCTACCTGCTTTAACATCTTGACCATCAGGCATTGCATTTAATACTTTTTCCATTTCAAAAGATACACCTTGATCAGATACTAAACATACTGGATGAGATTTTAATCTATTTGATACTTTAACATCCACTACTTTATCTTTTAAAGCTTCTTTTAATGATTCTAATAATGATTTATTATCTTCATTGATTTTTTCTAATTCTTTCTTTTCTTCTTCACTATCTAAGTTTAAATCACCTTGAGCAACGTTTTTGAAAGCTTTAGAATCATAATCTCTCATCATTTGAATCATGAATTCATCAACATTATCCATCATGTATAAAACATCAAAGTCACGATCTCTAACAGCTTCTACTTGTGGTAAATGAGAAATCTTTTCTTTTGTTTCACCACTTGCAAAGTAAATTTCTGTTTGTCCTTCTTTCATGTTTTCAACATATTCTTTTAAAGTAATCATTTTTTCTTCTTTACCAGAGTAGAATAAAAGTAAATCTTGTAATTTATCTTTTAACATTCCATAGCTTTGATAAATACCAAATTTTAATTGTAAACCAAAGTTTTTAAAGAATTTTTCATATGTTTCACGATCTTTTTTCAACATATTTGTAAGTTCACTTTGGATTTTCTTTTCAATACGATCAGCGATGACTTTTAATTGACGGTCATGTTGTAACATTTCTCTTGAAATATTTAATGATAAATCTTGTGAATCAACTAACCCTTTAACAAATCTAAAGTGTTCTGGAATTAAATCACTTGCTTTATCCATGATAAAGACACCTCGACTATAAAGTTGTAATCCTTTTTCATAATCATTTGAATAGAAATTCATTGGTGGTTGACTTGGAATAAACAATAATGCATCATAAGAAACATTTCCTTCTACAGATGTATGAATAACTTTCATTGGATCAGAGAAATCATTGAATTTATCTTTATAGAATTCATTATATTCTTCATCTTTAATATCTTTTTTATTTCTTTTCCATAAAGGAACCATTGAATTTAATGTTTTATTTTCAACAACATCTTCATATTCATCACTATCTTCTTTTTTCTTAGATGTTGTCACATCCATTTTAATTGGATAATGTACATAATCAGAATATTTTTTAACTAAAGATTCGATATGATATTGATCTAAATAATCATCATAATTTTCTTCTTCTGTATTATCTTTTAAATAAAGTTTAATTGTTGTTCCTGTTGGTAAGTTATCTGTTTCAAAGATTTCATAACCATCACTTGCTTCAGATACCCATGTATATCCTTGATCACTACCATAAGCTCTTGAAGAAACTTCTACTTTTTTAGCAACCATAAATGCTGAATAGAAACCAACTCCAAATTGTCCGATGATATCAATATCATCACTTTCAGTTTCATTTTTAAATTTGAAAGAACCACTATTAGCAATCGTACCTAAATGTTCTTCTAGTTCTTCTTTATTCATTCCAATACCATGATCAGTAACAGTCAATGTTCTATTTTCTTTATCAAAAGCTAAATCAATTGTAAGATCACTTTTATTGATTTCAGAAATATTTTCTGTTAATGCTTTATAATAAAGTTTATCTGTTGCATCACTTGCATTAGAAATCAATTCTCTTAAAAAGATTTCCTTATGTGTATATATAGAATTAATCATTAAGTCTAATAATCTTTTCGATTCTGCTTTAAATTGTTTTTTTTCTGCCATAATATATCCTCCTTTAGCACTCCTGTTATTTAAATGCTAAAGATAGTATATTACTTTGTTTTAGCATAGTCAAGCGCAGAGTGCTAATTTTTTAAGAAAATAAAATGATTGACTTACAATCATTTATTTTGACTACATTTTTGAGCATCTATCGCAAGAACAATCATCAAAACATAAAAGGCATCTTCGTCATGTTCTATTGTTAAAGAATATGTATCACTCATATGAAAGATTTCTTTATTAATTAAACCAATAATATTTCCTGAATAATCCACGATCTGATAATCCCATTCCCAAAAATTTCCTTCTATTTGCCAATCTTTATAATCTAAAATAAATTTAGGTTTAAAGAAAGTAAACTCTTTGGTAATTTTACCAATATATTCATCATTTTCATATAAAGCAAAACGTGGTAAAAACGTTAATATTTCTTCTTTGATCGTACCAATATGTTCACCATACTTATTATAAATAAAAAGTTTATGTCCAAAACTGAGTTGTCCTTTCACTGTATAGACAGTTTCCCCCTTTTCATCATATATATCATAACTGTCTAGCCATGAAAAAATACGCTGTTTAAATAATAGTTTCATAAGATTCCCTCCAATTATTTTAATAATGTCTATTTCTTCTTGATTTTTCAATATCTATTACGGTTGTTAAAATGACGAAATCTAAAATATCTTCCTTTAAATCAACTGAAATATCATATGTATCTAAAATATTTTATGATCTTTTTTCAATTCTTCCAATAAGATAATCATTTTCATCTTTTATTTCATAATTATATTCAACATATTCTCCATCAACATTCCATTTTCGATAATCCACTAAAAAATAAGGAATAAAATAAGAAAACTCTTTTTCTACAGCACCAATATATTCCTCATTTTTATAAATAAAAAAATAGCTAATTTAGGATCTTGTTCAATCTTAGCAACAATATTTTCATGAGCATCATATATATAAAGTTGATACATAATTGCCATTTTTTTTATAATATATAACCATTCATTATTTTGATTTGTTACATAAAAGCGAAAAATAAAAGATGGTTGTTGTTTAAATAACAGCTTCATCTAGCTCACCTCTTACCCTAATTGTAACAAAAAAATAACAAAACAAGCAAAGATTATTTTGTTATAAAAATTATAAGTATTTAACTGTTTCAGCCAATTCTTTTTTTAAATGATGATTAGGAAGTGGTTCTTTTTGATTTCCATATCCTAAATCCAACATCATAACAACTTCTTCATTTTCAGGTAAATCTAAAGCTTTTTTCATTTCTTGAGGATTAAAGAAATTGATCCAACAACTATCAATTCCTGCATTATAAGCAGCCAACATTAAATGGGTGGCTACAATGGTAGCATCTTCAATTCCTGAATTTCTTTCATTACCTGGATAATCAAAAACATTGTTTTTATCATAAGCTACAACTAAAACAGTAGGTGCATGATAACGACAAGGTGTACATGCATCTATTTTATCTAAATATTCTTTTGATTGAACAACATAGATTTTTTGTTCTTGCAAGTTTTTAGCCGTTGGAGCAACTCTTCCTGCTTCTAATATTTCCGTTAATTTTTCTTTTTCTATTTGTTGTGTAGAAAAGTCTTTACATGAATATCGGTTTTGAATAACATCTTTAAATTCCATAATATTATCTCCTATCTTTTTTTCTTTTCTAATAAATATATTAAATATTTGAGCATAATGTTGTAAAGAAAAATTCTCAAATACTTGATGTTTTCTATAGAAAAAAGTTTATTAAATAACTTTAAGAAATTTTTCCTCTTTCATACCCTATTCTTTGACTTCTTGTCATGTTCTTACTTTTTATTTGTTTGATTTTTATATAAAAAGTCGTGGAGCTTCAAATTTTGCGTAATTGGAACGAAGACATCCACGACATATATAATAGTATATATTTCAACTTAACAAAAGAAAAGAGGGTTTGATTTTTTATTTATTTTTTCAACAGTCTAAACAAATCATTTTATTTGACTTGCTTTTTCTTGCTTAGATATTAACTTATTAATTAATGATTTTTAAAACATCTTCTTCATTTGTAATATTAAATATATTACGTGTTAATATATTTAGTTTTTCTAATGTTGCATTGGTTAGTTGTAATTCTAGATTATTTGAAATAGTTCCTAGTTTGATTTCTAATTGCTCTTTTAGTGTACTTCTCTTTTCTTCGAGTTTTCCTTCACTTCTTCCAACAAGAATGCCTTGTTCACGTCCTTGCATTCTTCCTTCATTTCTAAATCCTTCTGCCATTCTTTCCATTCCTTCACACATATCGATTTCATCTCCTTCTGGTAAGTCTCTAATTAAATCTAAACTTCCTGTAATGATGGCTGCATAAATAAAGTTATCTCTATTCATCTTTATTCTTCGATGTAATCCCTCATAGTTTCCTTTATACATCTCTTGGATGGCTTCTATAAAATATCTTGTTTGTTCATCTTTGATCTTACTGGTATCTATTTCTTTGACATCAACAAATATAAATTTCCATTCATTTATATATGCTTTTAATTCTTCTGGTATATCAAAATAATTACTTAGTTTTACTAGGGCATTCCATTTCTTATCACCCGTATAAAAAACGATCATAACTTGAGGAACTAATCCTTTAATCTTTTTGTTTTTTAACTGTTTTAAATACTCCATCATTTCATAGTTGCCACATCGTATCACCATGTTCTTATCGATCGTACTTTGATGTTCAATACTAAGAAGACAATAGACACCATTGATATCCGTTTTTACGATAATGTCCCTTCTTCTTTTTTTATCTTCTGCACTTTTTGTATCATCAATAATAAGTGACATATCATTTTCATAACGTACAAGTCTTTCAGGATGAATGACTTGTTTGCCATCAAACAAGATGGCATTGGAAAAAGAAACAAAACTGATATCATTACTTAAGAAGGTACGACAGGCACTATCAGGTGTTAAATTATTTGTTAGGATCAATTATTATTACCTGCTTTCTTTTTGATTTGAGGTAACTTATCTAGATTTGTTACAAATAAATTGTATCATATATCCTTCTCTATTTCGTCTCGAATTTGTTTCATATTTGTCTCAATTTTATCTCAAATTTAATTCACAAATACTTCTTTTCTACTATTATTATATACTTTATTTCATTTTAATTCATTGGACAGATTGTCCAATGAATAACTATTCATGAATACAATAAAAGCCTGTCAACAAATTATTTTGTCAACAGGCTAAAATACATATTACTAGTCTAAATCAGCACCAATTATCCCCTATACTATAATTTTCTATAAGCCCTTATAAATGCTCATTTATTTATATACAATTCTATATAATTTCTATTGATTTTTTACTGTTTTTTAGCTTCATTCGTCCATTTGTCGTCCACAAAAACAAAAAAGAACCTACTCAAAATTGAGTAGGTTTTATGTTCATTAATATTAACCGTGTTTGTAAGCAGAAAAGTCATGATCTATACCAAAAATATGAAATATAGCCTTACATTTCTTACTTCTATATCCAATCAAGCGATATTTATTTCCTCCAAATCTAATAACCCATACTTTAGTATCTCTAGTAAGGTTTAATTCATTTTGAGGATCTAGTGCATTAAAATTGATTTGTGAGTAATCTAGCAATTCTCTTCCACCTTGAAATTTATTCTTACTTCTCAAGGATTCCCACCCATCAATACTCATTCTATTTAAACAATCATGAAACGCATTTAAAACATCTATATCGTCTCTAAAATTCCTGCTTCCTTTAAATCCTTTTAAATTATAATTATCTTGATTTGTAAGATACTTAAAAGAAAATAATATCGTATCATGTTCATTCATGAATAAACATTTCATTTTCACGTCTAATTTAGATAATTTATTATTTTCTTGCTTTCGTTTTAATTTAGCCATCAATCAGTAATATATGTTTTTTCAAAATATTCTTTTATTAAAGGTAAAGGAATTACTTCGTTTCTTTGTGTTTTTAACCAAGGGTCTTCTTGATGTGTCATGTTTCTTAATCCCCATGCAGAATACTTTCCAAAAATATCATACACTTCTTCTAAAATTGCGGTTGTATCCTTGTCAATAGAACTATCATAATCTCCTTGATATTCTATTCCATTTGATCCGTTATTTTTATATTTATGGTAGATTTCTTCTACAACAGGACCATGTGCCCAATTTACAATTTGTTCATTAAATAATGGTTCGTTTTTTAATGCTAAATAACATCCTTGAGCATAATACAATAATTTTTGCAATTTTAAATTAGATATCAAATCAGCATCTTCCTCTTCTAGGATTTTGTCATTGTACCACAAAAACCACTTTGCTACTGTCAAAGCAGAATACTTTCCTTTCATAATTTTTCCCTCCATACAACAATTCACATAAACATTAAGTTATTCACATTTTCAACGTTATTATATCAAGGCTATTCACAATTTGGCAATATTTTTCTCGTTTAGAAACCTTTTATACTCCTTTATACCTCTTCATATTGTTATAAAACACTCTATATTGTGTTAAAATTCACTATTTTATTTATATGCTATTTTTCCATAAAAAATACATTAAAAATAAAAAAAGAACCTACCCAAATTTATGAGTAGGTCTTTTCATGCAATTATTAGTTAATAAATAAGGTTGTAGATTTTTTCGAAGAATAGATAATATTACATTTCACTTTTTTTATTAACTAATACAACAAATGTGCATATATATTATACAATAAATTAAACTTTTCTTAAATAGTCTCCTGATAACCATCCACTAGGCGTTCTTGCCCACCCATTTTTCCATTCATATACTGTTACTCGTGTTCCTTTATCTAAACATCCATCTTTGTCTTTATCATGTTTTTGACCATCAGCTGTTAATTCATCATGTCTTTTTCTACGATAATTAGTACCAGGACCAGTTCTAACTGATAGATCACTAGCTGTAACTTCATATGTTCCAGTTGCTTTCCCACTTGTAGATGGTTTAGCTGCAGGAGTTGGTGATGGTGTAGGTTTTGGAGCAACAGTTCCATTTACAATTTCATTAAAAGGAAAATTTGTTCCTGGACAATTAGTAGAACATACATCTTTATGTTTTTGGACTTTAGAAATACCATACTTATTTTTTAAATAAGCTACTAATTCTCTACCAGCATTGATTTGAGTTTGATTCATTGTTTCTGTCATGTATGAACCTTCAAAACAAATACCAATAGAATCACTATTAGAACCTTTAGCGTGTGATCCAACAACACCTTCAGGTCTACCTCTATAAATAGATCCATCTTTTCTTACAAAGAAATGATACCCAATACCTGCCCATCCATTTGCTAAATGCCAGCTATGAATATCATCTGCAGTACATGATTTTGATTCAGCGTGGTGTAAGATGATTCTCTTTGTTGAAGTTCTATTTTTTAAACTACCTTTCCAGTTATATGTTTTTTCAATAATATTCATTTTTTATTTCCTCCTATAATTCAACATTTTCCATAACTGCCCTAGCTTCTAAAACAGCAATATAATCTCTCATAGTTTTTAATTGTAAATCATATGTGCTTCTAGGGCATGTTGGTTTAAAAGATAAACAACCTCTATCCCAATTTTCAATCATTCTATTTAAGCCGTTATATCTAATAACAAGTTGTTCGTATTCAGCTTTAAATCTCTCTTTATAATCTCTACTAATCATTCCTAAAGCAGTTTGAGGTAATGCATTTGCATCATATTCTCTATATGATTCATCAAATGGATTTTTAGGAGACCAGCTTTCATAATCGTTAGAATATTTAACTAAATATCCTTCATCTTTTGGATCTTCATCTTTTGGAATAGTCCATCCACGATAGTTGTTATAATCTCCTCTTGTCATTGGTTTTGCTTCAATTAATTTAACTCCAACATATTTTTTCATTTTCTATTCTCCTTCGTTATTTAAATTAAAAAAGTAGCCCTTTTCGACTACTCTTTCTCTTGATCTTCATCATTGTTTAACTGTTCTAACGCAGTTTTGATTTTATTTGGAATTGGAACACCTAGATTAGAAATGTTTTCTAATAGGCTAATTCCTTCATTCGCAATATAGAAATACGCTACAAGAGTTCTAAATACCCAAGTGCCACCATTTCCAAGCATACGATCTAATTCCACTCCTACAATAAGAACGGCTAGAATCATGCATTTTTTAATTAATCCTCTAAAGCCGACCTCACTATTAAGTGTTTTAATTACATAAGCATAAATTACACCTGTCATATAATCTAACACCATGAATGTAATTAAAATCTTTAAAGCTAAATCCCAGCCACCAAATAGATACGTAAAAAAAGTAGCTAAGATAGCTACTGCTGTGTTGAATGCTTTTTCCATATTATTCATTTTCCTCACCTTCTACTTAAGAAATACAACACTGTATCCTTTTTCTAAACCTACAAATGTATCATTAATTGTACTAACGGTTAACATTACATTTGCTCCAGTATAACTATCATTTTGTTGTTCATCTTTAACAACTACTCTAAATAATATATAATCTCCTGCTTTTAAATTCTTTGTATCAGTAATATAGAATTTATTAGCTTGTACATCATTAAATGTTTTTTCACTTACATCTAATGTATATACGTTTGTTTTGTTATCCATATTTTGTCTCCTTTTTTTAAGTTGTTTTGATATATTTTAATATTGCATAACCTGTTGTATCCGCAAAACCATTTGATGTACCAACTTGTAATATCAAATTAGTTTTATTGACTTGAATAGAAATACCATCATGATCATTATCCATATGAGCACGTGGCATCATATGGTTTGTATTATCAGCAAACATTACAAAAAGGTCACAACTCAACACTCGTTTTAAATTAGATATATTATGTGCTACATATTTATCTTTAGTGAAGCCACTTACGGATATAACTTTACAATATATTTTTTTCCGTCTATCCAGTATTCACCCGTAAACTGTTCTTCAGTAGAATACTTGAAATAAACATCTTTCTTTCTAACTTTGTTTCCAAAAAACTTAATAAATTTCATTTGTTTTGATATTTACTATTAGCGATAATAGATATCAACTGTATATGTGGTGTTTTTAGGTGAACTTCCATAATACCAATCCGACAACTTAAAATAGTTACTTGTTTTGTCAAACATTATAGTCATTCCATGACTTACACCACTTGTTAAATATCCTCCAAATCTAAAAGTTAAATTATTAGTTGCAATATTTGAGCAAAGGAATGCTGGTATATAAAAAGGATATGTTAATGATCCATCAGTACCTGGAGCCATGTGGCATAAAAATAAATATTCCGTAGCTCCGTCTATTAAATTTATTGTTTGGCCAAACCTTGCACCTTTCTTTGTTTCTTTCCATATCAAAAGATCTACACCTGTTTTATTTACAACATCCTTTGCTCTAATTTTATTTCCAAAAAGTTTTATGAAACTCATTTTTACTGCTAAATTTAATTAGTCAAAATCGTGATATGTGTTTTTTGTATAATATATAATAGCAGTTACTGCGTATTTGTTCCAGCCGACACTATTATTAATTATTTGAAGACTTGTTTCGTTTATTCTTGCAAACATATCATAAAAAGTCCCTGATGTCGCATTAGAATAATAAACTACTGGTAGTTTGTAAAATGTATTATCACCTTGAATAAAAACTTCATAATCAATAAATTCATTTAAATTAACAATATCATGCTTAATATTAACTACACCAGCAGAAGATAATACACCTGTTGATTGTATAACTTTGCTATATATTTTCTTTCCATCCAACCAATATTCACCAGTCCATTGTTCTTCGATAGAATATTTAAAGTACACATCCTTTTTTCTCAAGAACATATTCTTTGGTGGTTTTAGAAATTTCATACACAATCACCACTTGGTCCACTAATTAAATTAGCGCACCTTCTTTCTTTGGAAATGCAATATTTAAATAGTAAATATCGCACCCCCCCCCGAAGATTTTAAATTCTTGCATAATAGATTTTTCCTCCTTAATCATCATCATAATTATCAGTTACTCCAAACATAAACAACTGTTCTCCATTCTCGTTGCAAAATCCATAGCCAATATTGATGTAACCCTCATATTTAGCTACTGTTCCCAATCCTATAGCATCTTTATTCTTCGATATATTAAAAGGTATTTTAGCACCTGTGATTGTGGCTGTTATACTTGCACTGTTTCCAACGGAATCTGTTACAGTGCACACTACATCATAAGAATCGTTTAATGAATAACCACTAAATACATAACTTCCTTCACTTGAAAAGCTTGTACTTTTAGAAATGTTATTTATTTTAATAGCTTTGCTTGCTATTGAATTGCCAGTTATTGCTGAATACGTAAATACTGGTTTGACACAAATATAAGTGCCACTGGATACATCCTTTGTACCGCTTGAATTACTTCTAAACGCCTCCATAGAAATAGTTGGATAGGAATACCCAGTAACATTGATTGTTTTTGTTGTAGAAGCTGTAAACCCTCTACTGTCAGTAACTGTGACTGTATATTTTAAGCTTCCACTATCCCTGATATTTGAAGTTTGACACGTATTTTTACTTCCTGCATAGCTAAAGTTATTACCACTAACCGCATAATTAGTAATTGTTGCTCCATATTTAGCTGTTGCTGAAATAGTAAATTTAATATTGGATCTATTTTGTAAACATAGACTTCCAAAGGGATCAATAATACTTGTTACAACACTATTTATAGTTGGTTCAGCGTTTGTCATCTGATATGTTCTATCGTGATAACTTGCCCAGGAACAGTTATTTGAATATAGTCCTATACGAATAGTGCATGTTTTGCCCTTACATGCTTCTCTTAACTGTTTTCTTTCATCATTAGTAAGTTCCCATGTAAACGTACCACTCGTACCACTTAATGTCCTTTTAGCGTAATGTTCTCCATTAGGATTTGGTTCCAACCAACATTCCATATTGAAGTTACCTGGATTACTGTATTTGAACCAAGGATTATCAGTATCTTTGAAAGTTGTTGGTGAATCGGTTATATTGGCTTGTCGAGGAATAGTGGTTAATGTATGTGTATATCCATTTTCACTTGAACTGAATCTATCATGACTAATCCAACCACTTACACCGATTGACTTTGAACCATCACTATTATGTCCTACAGTTACATCCCAAGTTCCTAATCGAATTGCACTGGAAGTAATTTTTTGGCCAGTACCTATTCCAGCACTATATACTGTTCCATTTATACGAGCATATACTGTACCATTACCATATGTCGTATATCCTGTATTTGTACGCCATACATCAATCCAAACACGAACAACTGATGTGTTAGAATTGATGTCATATGACAGTTCCTGCGAATTAACACTGTAATTTATATATTTATTAGTGGTTCCAAATGTTGCCATATATTACCTCCTACAAAATTAACAATCCTAAATCTTCATCATAGATAATTTGAAAAGTACCCAGGTTGATTTGTTTCATTACAACTGCTTGTGATATGTTCAATTGTTGGTTTGAAAGATAAGCAATTCTTTTATCATTTTCGTAAAATCCAAGTTCCGTATTGGACAGTCTTACATCAAAAGGACTATTGCTAGATCCTAATTTTAATATTCCTTCTTCAAACTTAGCCCATTGAGAAATTTCTTCTTTTGTAGCCACTCCCGTTAATTTATCAGTAATAGAATTAACGTTATTCGTAACCAACTGAATTGAACTGGCATTTTGAATAATTTGAGAACTAAGACTATTGATAGATGTTGTATTATTAGTAGTTGTTGTTTGCAGTTCTTCTACTAATGATGTTAATGAGTTTTTTAATTGAGTTATCGCTGAGTTATATTCAACAGATATTTCTTGTCTCATATTGTTCATATCATCAGCATAATCGTTAACAATTTCCCAAGTACCACTTGAACTGTCATATCTCTTTAAAGTTTGTGTAGTTGTATCAAACCACAACTTTGTAGTATCACTAGGTGCAGTTGCACTTCTAATGCTTGCATCATCAATTCTAATCAATGTTAGAATTGCACTAGATTTAACTGCCATATATCATCCCTCTAATTGAGCAGTATAAGTTGCTTTATTTGTTACATCACCTGCACTGACAGTAAATGCTTGACCAGTTGCAATAGAAGTTGTTCCACCATCTTTATACCATTTGATAGTTCCTAAAGCTGTAATAGCAGCGCCAGTTAATTCTGTAGCGCCTTTATAAACATGTGCAGTTAAAGTTGTGGCAATTGCGGTATTTTTAAATACATTTCCATTAGACGAAGTAATATTCATATAGATTGCATCATCACCTTTAGCACCTGTTTCCCCTTTATCTCCTTTATCACCTTTTGCCCCGTTAGCACCATTTTTAGATACAGTATAGCTAACAGCTGTCTTACCATCACTATAAGTCACTGTTACTCTTGTCCAAATATATTGCCCAGCAGTTGCTGTTGGTGGAGTTGTAGACCATCCACTAGTTGGTGTTGTTGTTCCGCTTGTTGATTGAACGTATTCAGTAACTGTTTTAGATACTGTAGGTGATGAACCATTAGCGCCTTGTCTAGCGACTGAATAAGATACTGTAGAAGTACCATCACTATAAGTTACTGTTGTTTTTGTCCATAAGTAGTTTCCTGCGCTAACTGATGGAATAGTATCTTGCCATCCACTAGTTGGTGTTGTTGTACCACTTGAAGAACCGACATATTGAATTGATTTAGATGAGATTTTAACACTTGTACCTTGAATTCCTTGATTTCCTTTAAAAGCAATAGAATAAGAAAATACTTTGTTAATAGTTACTTCATTTACCGTTCCCTCATTAACAGTTACTGGTATAGTGAAACTACCTGTTTTTGTTAATGCACTGGTTGCAGTAATTGTGATAGTAGGCATTGGAGTCTTTCCATCACTAACAGCACTAATACCTGTTGGGCATGTAATTGTACCTATTTTAGCGGGTACTGTTTCAGAACCTTGCAAAGCCATTACTTGTGTGCTTGTTGTTTGAGTTCCATTAACAGCAGTAGTAGTTCCTAAAAATGTATAGTTATCATTTGTCAATACAACGGTATACCCATCCGTCATATCTAATAAATCTACTTGATTACTTGCTTTGATTGCCATATTCTTTTATTCCTCCAAATTTAATTCACAGTTGAAAACTGCTTTCTTATTTATATCTCTTGGACTTATAGTAAATATAAATCCTTTATCATTTATTCTTGTATCTTCAATATCTATAGGTGAGAATTCTTTTTCTCCAAATTTCTTTACATGCCATTGAAGATATGCATTTTTGCCAAATCTTTTTTCCAATTGTTCAGCACTTTCAATTCTTTCAGCACCGACATAAATATGAACTGTCAATATAGTTGCAATATCACTATTTTTGAATGTATTTCCATTTGAGGATTCAATATATAGAGTTATTGCATCATCACCATAAGTTCCCATTATAAGTGGTTCACTTGTTTTTGATGAACCATCAGTATAATTTGTAACTGAATATGTCCATAGATATTTATTATTTGCATTGATAGTTTGAATAGATGTTGTCCATCCCTCACTGTCTACTCTTATATCTTTACTTTTACTTGATGCTAAATAATAGGTTGTAATATTTTGAATTCCTACTCCTTGTTCAGCTAATGAAAAATTTACATATAATCTAATCGAAGTACCTTTATATGCAACATCACAAACGTATGTTACATTAGGCAATTTGTTTGTCATAATATTTTTATTAACTGATAAAATACCATCTTTTACGATCTCATAACTACTGTCTATGTCGACTTCCTTACTATTGATTATTTTTTTATAACCAATCGTACAATTACTTAATTCTATAATTACATTACCGTCCATAATACAAGGTGTAATGATTGCTGGTGTAATGGTCCAATCAGGAATGTAAGTTCCGTTGTCATTTAATTTTTGAGTTAATGTAGTATTAGTAACGTCTAGAAAACTATTTCCTAAATGAACTGCATCACTTTCATCAACTATTGTTGTGTATCCTGTATCAAATTGAATATTGTCCAATGTAAATACACACTTGACATTAACTGACATATTAATATCATCAGGAGTTAATGTGATAAATTTACCTGTTTTGTATTTTTTATCATTTAAATACCATTGAAAACTTAGATCATTATAATTTTCAGTAACATCTTCATTAGAATTCATAACATGACATGCAATTTTAATACTTTGATTATAACTATTAAGTATAGTTGCACTAGGTACAAGATTAACAGTAATCAATGAAACATCCAAATCATCTATTTTGGATTCTATTTCATTAATCTTTGTTTTGATTTCTTCATTTGATAATGATAATTCACCCATTTTAGTATTTAGATCTTCCTGCTCTTTAGCAACGATATCTAATTTTAATTTTTCTTGATCTTGAGTTATCTGTAATTTTCTAATTCTTGTTGAATTGGTAATTTTTTTAATAACACGTTCTTCGTTTTTTGTTGGAGTATTTCCATCAACTTCACTTATAGAAAATTCTCCACCTTTATATGTGATAGACAAATCAGTAACCATAAAATTGAATTCATCATTATAATTTACTAAACATCCTGGTAACAAGTTATCTATTGAAATCATTGATATGCTTTTTGTTGAATAAAATGTTAATCCATTTAATTGATCATATAGTTTATCAATCAAATTTTGTTCATCTGTTAAGTATAAATTATTAGAATCTAGAAATATGGTATTACCCGCTGTATCCCCTTTTTCTAAAGGGTTTAAGCCATTTTCATAGTAAATTCTAGACACGCAGTACAATTCATTTTTTTCATAGTTTGTTAACGTATCAGTTTTAGCAAACGCATCCTTAGTCACTTGAACAAATTCAAGTGAGCCTTTACCGCTTGCAAATACATTTGCTCCAAAAAGCTCAGCAATCCATCCTAAGTAGTTTCTAATGACAATGGTGTTATCGTACCAGGAAACCTCTTTTTCTAAGACATACGCAGGAATATTGGTTCTTACAATAGAAAAACCAGTTAGCGTTTCTATTTCATATAACTGGTCTTTAATTGTTACTGGATAAGATAATTGAGTTGCATAAGGAACATCCAATTCATAGTTATCATCATATAGTTTCAAACTCAATGACTTTGTATATTTTTCAGGTTGATCATATACTTTGAAATATCTTACATCGCTATTGTCATTTTCCTGTACTTCCCAATACTTGGTTATATCCAAATCATCAAGGATGCCATCGTAGTTATCGAATTTAAGATTCAACTGCATTGTAGGAACATTCCCGATAAGATATCCCTTTGCAAAGGCAACAGATACTTTATATTCCAATAAACGATGGGTTACATCCAAATCTCCATATTTAATAAGCATTTTCTACACCTCAATCAAAGCAAAAGAAAAAGATTGTGCTTTGAGCCCAACCTTTGTCCTTACATAATTAAATTTCTTATTTCCAGCATACATTTTTTTGGTGCCACGTATTCCATGATCAGGAATATACAGCTCCGCATTGAACTCTGCAGGAGTAACTGCATTTAGAATGCTCATGACATCTACAAATGTCTTTAGATTCCATGTCAATGTCACTTTCAACATATTTGACCTTATTCTGTTACGCCTTAAAACTCCTGTAGCGATAGGTCTAATGCTATCACCATCCAAATCTTGGATTTCAACACTGATATCAGAAGGCGTAGGTAATAATACACCATTCACTTTTATTTTAGCTTCATCGGCCATATTCTACACCTCCTAATTAATAATCGAATACTGGCTTACCAGTTTGCGCTTCATATTCTTTGATATTATCAATCACCATTCTAGTTAAAACTTTACCATTTTCTAAAACTAAATTGATAACATAAGTACCTCCATTACCATTATCAACTTGTGGCAATCTTTCAGAAATCTTTTGAGCAATTAAGTCTAAACCTCTAGTATTTCTTTGTAAAGGGATAACTGCTTCAGTTCCTGCTTCCCCAAAGATTGCAGGAGTTGCTTTTGAAACAACTGCACCTTCAGCCAATTTTGGAATTTTTGAAATATTAAATCCTTTTCCACCGACACCTGGAACCCAATTAGGAATTTTAATTTTATTTAATCCACCAATGAAACTGTTGATTCCACTGATAATTGCATTGATTGGTGCCTTAAAAATATTTGCTAATCCACTGACGATGCTTGAAAAGATTTGTTTAACACCTTCCCATGCTTGTCTCCAGTTTCCAGTAAATACACCTCTAATAAACGTGATAATTCCATTTAGGACACCTTTTATCGTGTTCCAAATAGTTGTAACCGTTGAACAGAATGCATTAAGAGGAACACCTAATAAACCAAATGATTGTGTCCAGTCAGTTGCAAAGATATTTTTAAGAAAGCTTGAGAATCCTTCAAATATTTTTCTAATTCCTTCCCAACAACGCTTTTCATCGCCAGTAAATACTCCAACAAAAAAATCAGTCAATCCTTGGAAGATTTCAATAACATCAGGAATCAATTTGTTGATCAAATCGCCCCATGATTTGAATGTATCGCTGAATGACCCAAGAATAAAGTCAACCAATGGAGAAAGAACATTGTCCCATACCCAATTGATTGCTTTTCCAATTGCTTCAATGCCCGGTTTCCATGTATTCCATACTTCCAAGACACCTTGTAATACTACTGAAAGCACACTTACTAAGAAGTTAGCTAGTGGTGCCAAAACGTTTTTCCATAATGAAAGAGCTATAGTAAAGACTGCTTCTACTGCCTTTACAAAGACTTTTGCTATAAAGGTTGCTAAAGGAACGATAATTGTATTAAACAAATCTAATAAGAAATCAAAAATAGGAACAAGAATATTCTTATAGAAATTATTTAAAATTCCTACAAGTTCTCCTATTGAATCATTTACTAACTGTCTAAAGCTATCACTCGTTTGATATAAATAAACCAATGCGGCAGTAATCGCTGCTACAATTGTTGCAAAGTATGCTGCAGTTCCTGCTGTAACACCCAAGACTGCCTGAAATCCACCTAATATTCCACCGCCCTCAGCCATTCCTGATAAGAATGTAGAAACTACAAGACTTAATAATTGAAATGGATAAGTGACTGCAGCAATAATCGTACCCCAATTCTTGATCACTTCAAAAGTAAGGAATCCAGCAACGATACCTGCAATCAATGAAAGAATGATTGGCTTGTTTTGTACGAGCCATTCCTTGATAGAATTAATTTTCTTCAATACATGGTCGACTGCTTTATCGATACCGCTCGTATCAGGTTCTCCAAAAGCACTGTCCCAATCGATTGGATCTATATCATAGCCTCCACCACCAACGCCTCCACCTGCTCCACTGCCTGAACCACCTGAACCTGATGAATCACTTGCGCTGATTGTATTGATTTCATCAAATGATGCCAATGAGCCTAAGGCCTTTGCTGTTTTCTTAGCTTGACCCTCAGTACCTTTCAATGACTTATTTAAGCCACCAGTTGAAGCTGTAGCTTTTTTAGCTGAATCACCTGCAGCAGTAAATCCAGCACTTGCTTGTTTTGCTCCACTCTTTTTACCAAATAATTTGCCAAAAACACCTGCAATTACATTTGCTAGTGTAATGAGTTTTCCAATAATCATATTTATAACTTGAATGACTGGTGTCAATACAGCAATCAATCCATTACCAATGATTCCTAATAACTGTTTGAACTGTTCTTGCAAGATACGCACTTGGTTGGCCCATGTTCCACTTGTTTTCGCAAAGTCTCCTTGAGCCATTGATAATTGATTCAATACAAAGTTGTATCTTAAAGTTGTCAATTCAGCTTGTGACATGTCACTTACATTCTTGCTGATTCCTTGGCTCAATGCGTAAGATTGCAAGTTAGTTTGTGTCATAACGATTCCTAAATCTTTTAAGGTTTCAGTTTCACCAGTAAATACTGATTTCAATTTGATATCCGCTAACTCTTGTGAAATGTTGTAGAACGATGCAACATCCCCTGAAAGTCCAGCCAAAGAAATAGCCATATCACTCGCTTTGTCAGCACCTAGTCCCATACCTGATGCCATGGCCATGTATGTAGATGCTGTCTTTTTGGCTGAGAGTTCACTCATACCAAATTGTTGAATGGAATTTTGTGCAAACCTCTCGGCTTTCCATGACATATCTCCAAAGGCTGTATCTACTACGTTCTGTACCTCAGTAATATTGGAAGCAACCTCAATCGCTTCTTTTCCTAATTTGTACAAACCAAAACCTGCAGCAACCTTTGCTACCATAGATTTAATTCCACTTACTGCTCTGCTGATTCGACCAGTAGAGCTTTCAATACTGTTAGCTGATGTTTTTGCTTCATTCGTCGCATCTTTCAATGCATTCTTGAATTTGCTTGTTTCAGCTGAGATGATAACTTTTAATTCTTCTAGTGTCTTTTTAATCATCTCCTTTAAATTTTTTATTGTAAGCATTCGCAAATTTCATTCTTCTTGCCTTAAAGTTCTCAAATTCATTTTCTTCTTGTTCAATAAGATGCTGTTTCTTTTCTTCTTCAAATAATCCAGGGTAATAATCCCATAATTCATTGATTTCAATAGCTTTATTTTCTTCACTGAAAATAACTGATATTCCTTTAAGCAGTTGATCAGCAAGAATATGATTGTCGATTGCTATTTGCTTTTGTTTTCTCTTTTCTTTTCTTCGATACGATTCGATATAGTCAGTGATTTCAAGTACCGAAGATTCCCAAAATAAAAATGAACTGATATCACAATCTAAAGCGACTGGATATAGTTCATTTATTAAATCAGATACATATTCAAATTCTATGTTTTCTACATTTGCTCTTTCGCTTCCACTAGTCTCTTGTCCATCGTTTCCGCTTGAGCTTGGGAGAAAAAACCACTTACCTGATAAATTGGCAAGAACACATCCGTCATGAATGTCATTTGAGTTCCGCCCTCTTCACAATATTTATCAAATAATTCGATGACATCATCTTCTTTGATTCCATGTTGGAACTTTTTCATTGCACCATGTGTAATCAATAACATTACTTTCAATGGTGGCAATGAACCATCATCAGCACTAGAAATAATCGTTAATAGGTTAACTCTTAATTTTGATTCTAAGCTGACAATTTCAGAAGTAGTGAGTTTTAATCTGTATTCTTTACCATCAACTTCCCAAATGGTAAAAGGTTTTCTTTTTGGTGCCTCAACGACTTCTGCTTGAACTTCTTCGGTTTCTCCACTTAATACTCCCATTTTTCAGCCTCCTAAACAATTTTTGGATCAGTAATTTTAAATGCACTTGCTAATGCAATATTTAAATCAAATTCAATAACACCATTGACACCGCCACCAGTTCTCTTAAGAGAAATTTGGCCATCGAATTCAGTAGTTGTTCCATCTTTCAATGTTTCTTTGAAAGATAAAGTTTCTCCTGATGCTTCATATGCTCTTAAAATACGATATGGACTGTCAGTTTCAGTATTTTCATATTTGAATTTGTAAGTGATGTCTCCTGGGTCTCCAATTCCCATTTCATACACTTTTTGAGAGGCTTCCAAATCAGTATTATCTACTTTTTCAGGATCCACTCCAATTTCAGGAATTTCTTTCAAGCCTTTTAATTTAGCAAAGCTTGTTACTGACTTACTCTTATATTCTAATGTTGCTCCATTCGCTAACATTTTCTACTCCTCCTTTATTTTGTGTGATAAATAAATTGTTTTTTGCAATCAATGATTGCCTCATATCTCATTTGTTTATGTTTTAAACCGCTTGGGTCAGGAACATCCGCACATGTCGTTCTTAAAAATCCTAGAGACGACATGATATCATCTACATCACATGCTGTTTGTGAAGTACTTTTCATATCCCATATGTCGATTCTAAAGCGAACAAAAGAAAGCTGTTCCTTATCATCCGTAAATTCATATGGCTTATTTTCTTCCTCAACATATTGAATTGCAGGTGTTTTGCTCCAGTTTTGTGGATAAGCATCACTTACATTTTCAACAACTTGAGACAATCCTTTATAAACGATATCTTTAACATTAATCATTTTTTATATAGCTCCCTTATTTTATTTTTAAATAGCTTTTCAGTATTTTTATTAATGGTATCTTCCTGATCATGAAGCGCAGGATACATAAAAGGCCTTGCCATTTGACCTTTAGTGTAATAACCAATGACTTCACCATCTTTATAAGCAACCTTGAAACCATACATTTCAGCTTTATCAACTGTCATCGCATCTGCAGGTATCATCCAACCTGTTTGTTTATATTTGGGTGATACTTGAGGAGAAATACCTTGATGATTGGCTTCTCCATTAGGACCAGTTCCAAATTCATAGTAAGGTGCATAAGCTGAATTAGTGTAAACAGTGGCTGTTGCCTTGTTTTCCTTGACCTCATTTTTCACCTTGACTGAACGGGCCAATGCTCCAGTATCACTGGATATCAGCAGTCTTGCTTGAGATTGAACCATCACACCTGCTTGTTTAACAGCTGTAACTGCAACCTCCTGACATGCTTGATTGTCTAATGCTGAAAGTTTTCTTATGAGATTGCTAAAATCAGTGCTTGTCATACTCTTTCAATCTCAATTGCTTTAAATCGCTTGAAATTTTGAATGCTGATGACTTTATAGCTGATACCCTCATAATTAATCATGTCATGCTCTTTAATTGCTAGAGAGCCATAATAATGCATATTCAAGATACCATTTACACGCATACCATATAGTTCAGTTTGAAGTTTTGAAGATGCTGGCCATATAAGAGCTACATCTTCATTTGCTTCATCACTATAGGTTTCAATGACATTGCCCTCATCATCTTTTACAGCACTGTAAGTTTTAATTTGAAACTTCTTGAGACTTCTTTTTTTCATCTTTCAATCTCCTTGCCATAGCTGATAAGCGATAATTGGAAATACCTGAAAGAATTTCATCTTCACTTTGATAACTTTCACTCTCTCCACCCTCGCTATAAGATGCAAGCCCCTCGTTTCCTTGACGATTGTAAAGTGCAATGGCCAATTTCAAAACATAATCATTGAGATCATCAATCAACTCACTTCGATTGGTTTTTGATAATACAGTATTTTGAGATTTTAAAAGAAAAGAAGAAACCAATTCTTCATCAGTTTCTCCTGTTAGTTTTTTAAACTGCTCTTTTAATTTATCCATTTTTCTTTTCTTTGATTACTGCAATCAATTCATCTCTTGTAAGTGAGTCTGTATTTTCAATTCCTAATTCTGTTGCTAATGCTTTTAATTCATCAACTTTCATTTTAGATAACGGCTTATTTTCAGGAGCGTTATCATTTGCTTTTGAAGATGAAATTTCTTTGTAGCCTAAGGCTTTATATTTTTCTAACATTTCATCTTCGATAATTCTTTCAACATTGCTATTGATAATAGTTTTCATCAAAAAGACCTCCTATTACGCAGCATCTTTAATATTTAAATAAATTAATGGTAATGTATTGTCTTTTGTCCAAACATCATGGAAACGTCTATAATCCATTGCCCATGCATCAGCTTTTTGGTTTGTATTAGGATCAAAGATACGCATTTTGTCTTGTTTAGAAACCGCAATCGCACCTGGTTTAGGAATAATCATAAAGTTGATATCTTTTGCAGTTGTACCTTTTGCGTATCCACCTACTTCTTGACCAGATGTTTTTCCATCGTTCATTTTGATAGAAGTATACATACGATTTTGAGGTGTTTCGATGATTGCACATTTATCAATTGCTGGAACTGTTAAATCAATTCCACCGATTGAAATTGTTGCTGTTTGCATTTTTGTTGATAAGAACATTTCTAGTTCTAACATAACATCTCCAGTTGCATGGATGATTAAATCACCGTTATATCCTGCATCTCTGATTTTTTTAATACCAGTTTTCATTTTTCTTAAAATAGTTGATTCTGCAGGAGTATATCCATATTCAATCATTTCTGTTTTGTTAGCTGTAATAACATCTGTTGCAATTTTTGATAATCGATATGCATCGATTTCAGGAACAACATGAACTCTTTGGAATTCTCCCATAACGGTTGAAGCAGTTGCGACAAAATTAGTTTCATCAACATCTACTGCATCCAATGAAAACTTACGTCCACGATCTTGTGTCATTTTTCTTGTTTCATATTCTAATGTTACAGAGCCTTGTGTATATCCATTATCTCTGTCATAATCTCCCAATCCTTGTAAAGACATTTTAGGAATTTTAATTTCAGCACCACCATTATAGATTACATCTCCTGCATTTGCTTCCATCCATCCTGTTAATGCTTCGTGCATAGCTACTTTATCTAATGTTTCTTGAAATAAAGTAGCTGTTGCTAATGTGTTAATTGCCATATTTTATTACCTCCTATTTTCCCATCATTTTTTGATAAACTAATTCCTCATCAGTTAATTTAGCATCTTTAGCTTTTTTCATAGGTTCTCTACCTTTTATTCTTTCTTCCACTGCTCTTTGCACAGCTGTTTGAAAAGCTTTTTCTACTGTTTCGATACTTTTTTTACAAGAATCGGCATCAGTTAAAATAAGGATCTCAGCAAGTTCAGTTGGAATTCCTTTGTCGGCCAATTGTACTTTTGCTTGTGCAGTCAATTCTCTACGTGTAATTGCTGCTTCTCTATCATCTAAATCCTTGATTCTTTTTTCTTCCTGATACTTTTTCTTTTCTTTTTCACTCATTTTTTCTAGTTTTTGAGCTTCTGTTTGCTGTTCTTCCAATTGCTTTTCCCAAGATTTACGTTCTTTCGCAATTCTTCCTTGAACGATTCTATCTAGTTCCTCTTGAGTAAAAGTCTTCGTTTCTTGGCCAGTTTGACCATCATTTCCTTGGCCGTCATTACCTTGGCCATCGTTTCCTTGATCATTATCATTTCCTGAATCATTTCCGGAACCATCATCAGCAAATAATTGAATGTTTAAAGGAAATAAAAATTTTTCTTTCATAAAATCCTCCAGTTAAGGTCCGTAAGACCATCCCATCTTTTAGTGTCATAAGTTTTTGGACATATAAAAAGACAATCAGTAATTGCCTATTTATCAGGTTTAATTTTTTCTTTTACTTCTTCTACTACTTTTGCATCTAATAACTCTTTGATACGTTCTTCATCGTTCACTTCAAAAACTTCTCCAGTTCTTCTTGTGATTCCACATCTAGTATCAACCATGTTATGAATAACTCTTAACTTTGCCATAATATGCCTCCTTTTTAGTAAAATAAAAAGCAACCTCTCAGTTACCCGTTTGAATTTTCTTTTCTATTTGGCGGCGGTACATAACATTTAGTAATTACGTATCTCTCTCGGCCACATATCATACATATCTTTTGCTCTTTTTTTATTAAAAGATGTTTCTTTTTATTGTAGTACTGTTCACTTCTACCAATGTATTCTTGATGAAAGTGAGGTCTTAATCCTTGTGACATAGCATTCCCCTTTCTTAAAAATGAGTAAAATAAAAACCGACTACCTGTCGGCTTAATTAGATTATTTTTTTGCAAAATAAGAGGCTAACTTATTATTTTCATTTTTCATATATTCTTTATATTCATTTGCAACACGTTGCAGTTCAGGGGATAAATCTTCCATGCATGTGGCTGTTATTAATTCATAATTGTAAGCTGTTGGTTTGTTGAATTTAACTTGATAGTCCGTTTTAATAAATTTGCTATTTGCACAATTAATATAATCAAGCAACCCTGCAGCAAATTGGCTCCAACGAGCTTCTTCTAACATTTTTTCTTCATCCATACTTTTTTACTCCTTCACAATTACTTTTCCCCTATTTAATATTAGCACATGTGTTTTTCCTTGAAAACCATTCAACGCAATTGCATCATATCCTTTTATAGAAGCATAGGCACCTAAATTATTTAATAATTCCTCATAATCATTTAACTCTTTAAACTGAGCCATTTTAGCTGGTATACCAGTTTTTTCATATTCAATGAAGAGTTTCTTATAATCAGCAACCTTTGCATCTTCATCAAGATACATCTCCATTATTTTCCCAAATTCACCATTTCGAGTATATATTCTTGCAACCTCTACATTTGAATCGGTGTATGTTCCGTAACCATAGATACCTCTACCAGCATAAAATTTTCCGTATTTAAAAGAATCAACCATTTCTTCAACATTTTTATCTGTCGTACCTGATATTCCTCTATATAACAGTTGTCTATCACTAATTTCTTTTTTAAATTCATTTTCAGGTAATACTTGTGGTAAAGCATCATATCCTAATTTACTATTTAAATAATTTGACAAAGAATACCCGCTAGAAGAATCTAATTTGTATTTTCCTGAAGTTATTTCTTTAGCATATTCTTTTGCTTTCTCAACAACAATTTTATTTGATTTTAATTCACTAAATCTATCACTATCATTATACTTCATATCTTGAAATTTAGATAGCGAGGATGGAACATTTTCTTTACCTAGAACATCAATGTATTGATTATATTGTTTTCTATCACTAGATGCATTCTTTGTCTTTTTCATAAAAGAATTAACAGTGTCAACACCATGTTCTTCTTGTTGTCTTTTTAGCCATTGATCATAATTTTCACTGACATCCACAACTTCATCTTTGTTAGTAACAGGATTCCGTTGCCTTTTCTTCATAGCATCAGTAACACCTTCGATATAAGGAATCATGTGTGAACGACAATTAGGATGAAGAGGTGGAACGTTGACACCTACTTTAGCTTTTGCTATTTCTACGATGCTTCTATCGTGTTGCTGACAAATTTGGGATGTTCTACTGTCATGCACTGCAATAAACATTTCTTTTTCAATACCAGCATCCTTAAAAGCTTGTTGATCAGCAAATGCTGTCATTGCTGCACTTTCAGTTTGAATAAGTCGTCTTGCCTGATAAGCACCAACAGCAAACTTATTCATAATCGTGTCGGCCATTTCTTTTTCAGTCTTATTTGTTAAAACGCCCATCAGCATTTCATCTTTCAAAGATTCGGCCAGTGCGTTCGTATTATCCCAAATCCTATTGGAATAGTTCTTACCGCTCCATCTTGATTTTAACATGCTGTCTATCAGTTCAGGAGCCAACATATCGAACTGATAAGCAACTTTCATACCCTTTTGAAGATTATATACATTTCTATAATAAGCATTAAAAGCACTGTTGATATAACAATCAGTGCTTACATCTTTTTCAACTTTATATACTTCATTCATCAATTTATCTAACTGACTTTGCATATTTTCAAGTCGTTTGATTCTATATTGATAGGGTGGCGTATCCAACTTCTTTAAAAGTTCTTTTCTTTGTTTAGTCTTTGGATTATTTTCAAGTATTCTTTTTATTTGATTATAATCTCTATCACTTAACAAAGAATCAAGCATTTCTTTTGCATCAGCGTTTGATAAACCATGGCCATCTCTATATTTTTCAAAGATACCATTGATTTTACTTTGAGTGTAAAGACTAGCTTTACTGTAGATATCTGAAACATATTCACTTGCTACTTGTGCATCATCCAAAATAGATGAAAGCTTTTCTTCCTGACGCTTTTTCCAATATTTCTCATTCTTCATATCATCTTAATTTCTTAATTAGGAATGCTAGAATTTTGTTTATTACCTTTAACATTTGAAGCATCATTTTTTGTATCAGTGTCATTTCCTGTTTCATCATCCTTGTTCTCCTCGTCTTGATTAAAAGGTACATCACTTTGTTGCTTGAACATTTGCTGTTGAAGTTTTACGCTTTCTTCATTTTCTTTTTTGACTTTTTCCATTTCACTTGGAGCATCTTCAATAAAAGGAAGTTGTTCAATCAATGTTTCATTTGATACCTTTCCACTTAAATTGGCAATCATTTGAGCTAACTCATTCAAGTTTTTAGGAAGTTTTCGAGTAAATGTGATTTTTACATTTCCAGGATCTATTACGATTGCTTTTATATTTAAATAATTGCAGAACAATTCAATTCTTCTTTTTAATCCTTTTATGTAATACTTTTCCTTTTCTCCAGTAATCATTTGAAGTTCTAAAAGTTTATATTCCATGGCCACACCTGAACTGTTACCAACGAAATTTTCATCAGTTAAGTTAGGAACATGAGAAAATGTATAGATATCTTCTTTGATTGCTTTTCTTAATACTTCCATCCCTGCTTCATCAAAAACTCTTGAAAGATATTCAGCTCTTGCTTCTGCAGGTAATTCTAGAAGACCATTTTCTTTTAGAATCTTCATTGTTTCACTGACTTCTTCATTGTCATCACCCATTAATGAACCATAAATAACAAGCAATGATTCTACGAATTGCTCTTTATCGTTAACTCTATCGCTCATGAGCTTATTGTAAGCATCAATCAAAGAAATTTGCTGTTCAAAGTCACCGATACATAATTTATTATTTCGATACTCAATGATTGGAACATTTCCAAAAAAGTGCTTAACTGGTTCATCAATAAACCTATGCCTATTTCTATTGTTACATTCTAAAATCATTGTAGTGATGTAATTCTTAGTACATACAGTTGCACGATAGCATTGCTGACTGGTGATTGCATCCTTATATCGATAGTAATAAACACCGAAAAGAAGATTTTGCTCTATCGTATCATCGTATACTAAGAATGTATGGTCAGGTTCAAGGTTTCTAACTGCTATTTCAGTTTCACCTTGTTTGATATACACATATTCATAAGCGACACCACAAATACTCATATCGTGTGCATTGTCACTATCAACATCATCTACATCCGCTTTATCAAAGGCATCCGTTAGTTTATCAATGCTTTCTTTATTCTGATTATCATAACTTGCATAAGAAATTGGACTGTTCATAAAATAACCAGTTGCTGTATCACTGATATCTTTAGCGTGATTACAAACAACTCTGTTATTTGCTGATGTCTTCAACTTCTTTTGTCTTCTTTTAATATCATGATCAGCTTCATAATATCGCTGATTCTTTTTAATTCTTCCAATCAAATTACGATGTTTGTTGATCAACTCTTCAATTTGAACAAGATTCAACTTTGTTTCATCATAATTTGAACTATCTATTGTGAACGTAAACACGTGGATACCTCCTAATTTTCATATCTAGCACGGTTCTTACCTGCTCGACCTTTTGATTGGATGATGTCTTGTTCACACCCATATCGTGCAGCATCAATCGTGTGGTTATTTTTATCAGGAAACTCTCCTTTAAGATTTCCCTCTTTATCTTTTTCAATCTCATAATCATTAAATTCTCTTGCAGCGTTAGGACAACGAATAGGATCAATAATGATTTCTTCTAAATCCTGCATCCACTTTATCCCGTTTTCTACACTGTCAGGTCCTTTCTTTGCTCCAGTTACCTTTAATCCAAGCAACTTGAATTCGTTTATCGTACGTGGTTCCGCGCTGTCACACGTTACTAATTTATTCAATGGGTTAAGCTTTTTAATTTTCTCAACTGCTTTTGCATTGGATAAACGTGTACCATATACTTCCCCAAAAATAAAAAGACGTCTTCTCGTCTTGTCATAATGCATCTTAAGATATGCTAATGGATCACCAGCATATCCAAAGTCCAAACCATTCTTTAATCTATCAAATGTTTGGATTTCTTCATTTGTAATTTCTCTTATTGTAAGATTAGTAAATACTTCTCCACCTGTACCAGTTACTTCACCTAAATAATCATGTTTGTATTTTTCAGGCTTTGTCTTTTTCATGTGTTCAGCTTCAATAAGGAACTGTTCACCAAGCCATTCTTTCGGGGCTTGAAGATAAGTTGTATGAGAGACAAAAGAATCATCTCTTTTAACTAGAACTTCTTTATTTACCCAACTTCTTTGTGATTCAGGTGGGTTAAACGAATAAAAGACACAATATTCAGGACCACCACGCAATAGCGACTGATTGATATTTGTTATCTTGTCATAGCTTTCAAATTCATCGCATTCTTCATACCAAACATATTTGATATAGCCAATAAATACCTTAGTTGATTTCAACTTTTTAGGATTATCAGCACCTTTAAATATGATGACTTGGCCAGTTGGCTTATATGTCATTTGTAACTTTGAATCAGGAATTTCCCAATCGTTTTCAGCTTTCAACATATAAATGGCCCACTTGATTTGCTCGTAAACTGAACCTCTCAAAGTATCTTTTACACGCCTGATAACAACCGCATTACTCATCAATCCTTTTTTTGCATCCCTCATGATGCCTAAAGGAATTTCAGTTCCGATACACGATGATTTCAATGATCCACGGCCACCCTTTAACCAGTAGTGGGTGAAATCTTTATTTTTGATATGTTTATGAACATCATAAAAAGCTGGACCAATGATTGATTTTAAATTGACTTTATTCGATATCATCTATAATCACTGTTTGACCATTAGAAGTAATATCTACGCTTTCTTTAAACATGCCAAAACGCTTACCTAAAAGTTCAGCAGCTTTCAATCGTTCTTTTTCATCAGGCTTTTTAGTTATGACTTCTTGCATACCATCACCGCACATTGCTAGAGTACTAGCTTCACTTGTTCCACGCATAACTGATGTAAGATATTCCATGACTTCTTGAATATCTGCAGTCTTTTCATTATGAATTTCTTCAAGTCGCTTGTTGATGTATTCAGCGATATCTTCTTTTTTTAAAAGATTACTTGCTCTAGTTGCAGCTGTTCTATCCGTTTTGCTCTTATATACTGTTCTGTAGGCTCGTGTGCCATTTAGATCAATTAAATATTCATCACAGAACAGCTTTTGCTTTTCTGTCATATGACACACCTCCTTTATTTTTTAGTGGTTGCAGGACCAGGAATCGAACCTGGAATACAAGCTAAAGAGACTTGCGTTATACCTTTTTTTACTACCCTGCTATATTAAATAAAGAAAAAAAGCAACCGAAGTTGCTCCTATTGAATTTAGAAAAGGGGTGCTTTTCTTTTTTATGGCTTGACCACATTAATAATATAACACATTTTTTCTAGTATTTAGTCTTGAATTAGTCCAGCATCCGTTTTTTGCACCGGTTCAAGGGCTAGAACAGTGTCTAAAATATTAAAGGATTGATTTATTACCTCATAGAATTTTGCTCTTGAGAAGCCTTGTTTTAGAGCTTCTTGTTCACGCATCCCACTTTCTCCCTTTCCTGGATTATTTGCATAAATGATAATGGCCTTTCTTTGCTCTTGATTAAGCAAGGTTGCTATACAATTTTCCAATCTTTCGATTACAATCTTGTAAGCATGAATATAACCATCGTAAATATCAGTGTTTTCTAAGATTTTATTATATCTTTGAATAACACTCATGTGATTTGTTCCTGGCATTTCTTTAGAATAAGTAATTGCTTTTCTATCATCCTTTAGTTGATCACGTGTTTCTTCTAAAAGCCTTTTTGTATCTTTCCAGCGTTTCCAATTAATAACTTGATACTTTGATTCTTGCATCTCTATTCCTCATGATTTGCTAATTATTCCTTATGTAAATAATCTTAACATTTCTTAACGTTTTTTTCTATTTTTCTTTGTATAATAATTTTTTATACATGACAATAGCATCTTTTAATGTCATGCCGTATGGCACATATTGAAAGTATCCTCTTTCTTTCATACCGAGCAAAAGAGGCACTTCATCAAAGTGATTATCAAGCCCACTAGTTAACTCTTCTAACTCTTGCAATAAGTCCAATTCAAACTTTGTCATTGTTTTACCCTTTCTCATTCACTTGATTTGATATCTATAATTCCATTTTCAACAACTTCTTTTGCTGGGAAGAATTGAATATCATAAGCATAAGGATTTTCTTTTTTAGCTTCCGTTTGAATACAAGTGTATGTAACATCATTTGATAGATGTGCATAAAATAATTTGTATTTTCCTTTTCCAGTCTTAATAGTTACGTTTAAATCTCCATCTTCATCACTATCGAGGGAAATCTTTCCCTCAACGGTAAATAAAGGATCATTTGTTCTAGTATTAAGAGCAACGACTTTTCTTGTAATTTTAAAGTTGTTGGCATCTTTTCTAATATTATGATTAACTCTAGATGCTTTTGAACACCCGGTTAAAGCAAATACACTTGCTAATATGATTAATATTTTTTTCATTTACTTGTTCTCCTTCTTTGGAATGTGATTTCTTTCTTGATAAATTTCTACTTCTTCTTCAACTGACTTCAATAAATTCTTTTCTCTTACTAGATCCTTTTTACTAGCGTTCGGTCTAGTGATATAGTATTGCAAAGCATGTTTTACTGTTTGCAACTTTCTATAGTACGTTCCCATTGTTTTTTATTTCCTTCCCATGGAATTTGAACTGGATAATATCTATTTTCTTCAAAAGGCTTAGTTAGAACACCTGCATCGCAATAAAACGTTGTCATTTTAGTTTCTTTGGCAAGAGCATCATCAGAATATAAATATGTATTTTCTAATCTTGTAAAAGTTGTAAAGAAATTATCCCAAACCCACATACCAGGAGTTAAATCTTCAAATTTAAGGGGTTGAGGATGCTTGATTTCATTCATCGCATCCTCATATCCTTTATCATATTGTCCTCTATCATAAATTAGAGCTTTTAGGAGTTCTTCTTTATCAACATTTATGCCGACTTTTTGTATAGCTTTAAATACTGAATTTTCAAAATCCTCATTCATCTTTTGAAACACTTCTTTCATTACTATTTCTATTGGCGACTTATACATTCTTCATACCTCTCTATCAATTCATCAATGGTTTCATCATCTTCGGCATCTTGAAAGTAGCCTCTCATCCTCATGCCAACTAATGTACTGATTTCATCAAAGTCATCTCCACCACATCCATCATCAGAGAATTCTTTTAATAGATTCAATTCAAATTTAGTCATCTTTCATTACCTTCTTTTTCCAATATTCTTTATCTTTTTTAGATTCTTTATCCGTTAAAACATCAATGCAAAGATATAAACCTTCTAGTTTGTTGCAAGCATTATCTAAACCTTTTTTTACATCTTCGTAAGCTTTTTCTAATTGCTCACAATATCCTTCTAGAGCTTCTACGTACTTATATGTTTCGTCGACACCGAGTGCAGCGCCTCGCTCTGTATATTCTTCTCTACTAGGTTTTTTCAATTTTCAACCCTCCCAATCGATAGCTTGTCCACATTTTGTACAATAGTTTTGCTTTCCTGCTAAAGCCGAACCACAAGTTGGACACTTTCCAAAAGTTACATCTATATTTAACATTGAAAGAGTAACGGTTTCTTTCTTGATTGGCTTCTTAGGCAATTTTGTTTCTAAAATGTTTCTAAGAGCTTTAAAATCAATGCTACCTAACACATGTGCAAATGTTTTATTAAAATCAACTAATTCTTGTAATGTATTTGCACAGTTATTTATATTTTCTAAATGCTTAGGACTATAGGCGTCCCTATCTTTTTTAGCCCATGATTTCAATAAATTTAATGCATCTTGGTATTTATTCATACTTTTTCACCTACCTCTTTTTTTAACTCTACATTAACAACAACACTAAGTTCTTCACCATCATCTTTTATGAAAAGAATTTCAGAATTATATAAGGCACTTCCTATATGTTGGCCAAGCTTATAACCGCGACCCTCACAAATAAAAGTACTTTTGCAATCAAATATATTAACCCGCTTTTTAGTGTTATTTAATAGAGAGGTCAATCTTTCCTTTTTCATTCTTTTTACCCCGCTTTCTTATAAAATGTTACGTTTAACCTAGATATAATCATTTCGTTTAACCTAGAATTAAACGTAACTAACTAAATCTCTCAAACCCTATATGTAGCAATGGATTAGAGAGATTTTTACTTTTAAAAACTTCTTGAATTTTTTTAGTACTATTTTTTAGAAATTTACAAAGATTAATAATGTTGGTATTGGACAATAATCTTCTTCAAAATCAATATCATAATTTTCAATTTCTAAATCAAGAATTTCTTTAGAAACTGCCTCATAAAATCCAGGATTGAATTCTGCTATTTTTTCATATTCATTAGCGTTTTCATTACAGCTTTTCCATACTGTTACTTTTTCTAAAAGCCCGTTCTTTCTTCTAAAACTTAATAATTCTTTTACTGTCATTTCTTTATTCCTCCTTTTCTTCTAATCTATCTATTTCATCTGCATCAATGATTGTTATTGAATGCGGTCTTTTCTTAGCAGCGGGTGTCAGTTTCCACCTAAAACTGTCAGTTGTTATTCCTAAATAACTAGAACATTGTTGAACATCACCAACAAATAAAACCTCGTCCGTCTTTTCTTTATACAGTACATACTGCTTTTTATTTGATTCCTTTAACACAATTTCACCATCAAGTCTTGCTAATCTTTCAGACAAAGATTTATTTTTTTGGTATAATCTTTTATTTTGAAATCTTAACCTTTGATTTTCTTTGATGAGGGGCAAGTATATGTTCTCGCCCCAACTGAGTAAAGCATCTCTTAATTGATCACATAGGCTTATATCTTCTTGATTCATATCATCTAGTTTTTTGGCTTCTAAATCCATATTTTCACCCCTAAACTGTATAAGTTAACGCTGAATTATCTATCATTCTTCTAGTACACCATTCATTGATAAAAGACATCTGTTCACTTGTTGGTTCTGCATTGTCTTTTCTTCTTGCTTGCAGCAACACTTTATCAACGGGATCTATTTCTATTGTCACTAAGGATTTTTCTTTTTCACTTTGTTCCCTTAAAAAGAAAACTGCTGATTTATGATGTGCTATCTTAGGAATGTAATTTCTAACACAATGATTCATTTGATTAGATTCATCTTTTAATTCATCTATTGTCTTTGCACATCTTATTAAATATCTTTTATTTTCTAAATTATAAGGTCTTAACATTTCTTCAAATTCAGCAATATCATCTTCATATGCTTCATCATTTAAAATTTTAAGATTCTTGGACATCTTGTCATGTTCGGTTTTTAAATCTTTAGGAAACAGTCTATTTTTATCAAGACTTATCCCTAATCTTTGGATAAAATCAACATAATCAAGCCAAAAACTGAAATCTTGGCCTTGTTTTTTTAAATAATTCACTACTTTTCTATCACTGGCATATATATTTTGTCTTTTTCGATATCTAACAGTTAAAGCATCTTTTGCAAATTTATAATCATAGGTATCTAGATCAACCATCATTTGCATTTCAGCACTTCTAGGATTCACTTTAGACCATATCTTGTAATAACGTTTATTTTCTTTTAAAAACTTTCTTACGTTTTCCACATCTCTTATTTCCATGAATCGCATCAAGTATTTAAAATACTCACGCATTCCCATTTTTAATATGATTTCTATTTCAGGAAACATTTCATAGACTTCAATATATTGTCTCAAATCCCATATTTTTGAAGCTTCTAAAAGACAAGCATACTTGTATTTGGTCTTGCTGATGTTCTTTTTCTTGCTGGAACCAATTATTTTACCCGTAAGTCTTACATCTTTTGCCCAAGAACTACTACGTTGCGTCACCCTCCACTTGTCTTTAGGATCAAAAATATAATAGATGTACCAAAAGTTTACTTTAACATTCTTTTTTACAAATATGTTTCTATCAATGTTGTATCTATATATTTCAAAGACCTCATAGCTAAATGTACGTGTTGCTTTGTCAAACCTTTTCTTGAAGTCAAACGTTCTCATGATCAGCTCATTTCTCTTATTTACGTGCGTAAGTGTCAATAGAGCTTCAAAACATCCCGGATTTGCTGTTTTTCTATGGACTTCTGACTTTATTTTGCAAACAGGACATTTTTTACGCTCACCTATTTTGATTTTCTTATCATGATACTCAGTTTCACAATTAGTACAGTAATAAGTGTTATTGTCCAATCTTATTTGAATATTCCAGTCACACCTTTTAGCTTCTTTATTGCCCTCTTTGATTAAATAATCAATCTTTTTATACTCAGGAATTGCTATCAGTTCATCTATAATTTGCTTTTTAGTAACTCTCATAAATCAAAAATGCTCATTTGTCCTTCGACGATAGTTGATTTTTTTACTTTTTTCTTGGCTTTTTTGATAGTTTTTGATTCTTTATGTGTATTTTTTAGGATTTTTTTCACTTTTTCTTCACTTTTTGGAATTTTTTCTTCCTGATTAGGTCTTTTTTGTTCCTGATTAACAAAAGAAATTCTCGACATCTCATTCTCGATCTTTTTCATATCAATATCATCTTCATCAAGATAATGCATAACTATTCCATATAGTTCTTCATCAGGACCAGCAACACAAGCCATACGATGATTATTCTTTCCTTTCAAATATTTAACATAAAGTTCGTGACCAACAAAAAGCATCATATCTTCAATGTTCTTATTTTCTTTTTTAAGCAATTCACTGGTATCGCTTCTCGATAAAAGATGATTTTTAATCATTGTAATCATTGGATCATTACTGCTTTGCATCTGCTCTAAGAAATTCATCAATACCACTCCTTATTTTTTTATCAAGAGAATCTCTATATTCTTTTTGGATTCTAACCATTTCATCTTCTGAAATTTCCTCGATAATTCTCATTTTATTTGTAGATGCTCTCGTATTGAGATTGTTATCCGTTGAAATTTGACCAAGAGCTTCTACAATACAATAACGATTGCCACAACGCCTTGGATAGTAATCAAACACGCCGAATGGTTCAGTACAAAAATGCATTCCATTTCTAACAGTTTTTGGATCACCATCAACTTCAAAAGTCTTTCCAACCTCAAACTGCATCCCCATTCCTCTTAGTTTGCTGTCGAACCCTTTGTAACCTATGACACTCATTTCTCATGCGCCTTCTTTTCACTTTCAATATCTTCCATGGAAACCGTAAAATAAGCCTTATAATAGTTAAAAGTAGCATTTTTATCATATTCAGTCTTGTGCAAGATGATATATTGCTTATTTTTACTTAAAAATACGTCGCAGGGACCAAATTTTTCGATTGATCTAGCGTATGAATCCTTTAAACAATATCTTGAATAGATGGCGATTTTGGACGTTGCTCCAAACTCTCCGGGATTGATACCGCAAATAGAACCACCACTTGTATTTGTACATTCAACAATTGCTCTATAAGTTGTTTCTTTTTCTTCGTTGAAGCCAATAGATGATAATCTGTAACTGTTTCCGGGCAATTTGCAAAGCTCATACTCTTTTTCTTGCTCTAATTCTTCAAAAACCGATACTCCGTTGATAAACCCTTGAATCTTGATACAAATATCATTAGTTTTACAGTGTAATCCAGCATCATTTAGAAATAATGTGCTGTTTCCATCTTTGCCAATCAACGTGAATACACCTTTTACATATTTATAAAGTGGATTTGCTGAAACTATATCCATTTTTTTCTTATCTTTAACCGCTTCTTGCTCCTTTTCCATCTTTCTTCACTCCTTTTCTTCTTGGATATAATGTTAAAACTGCTTTTTGATACAATTCAGAAGATTTAAATAATCTATAGCCGATAAGCTGATAATCCTCGGCATACATTTGATTGTATGTTTCCATCATATCGTCATAATTGATACATGTGAAAGATTCATATTTATACCTTTTGGCCATGATTTTTCACCCCCTGAAACCTATATTTTCATTACGTTTAACCCTATATTAAACGTAACTAACTAAATCTCTTGAAACCTATATATACCAATGGTTTTGAGAGATTTTTTACCTTAAAAACTTTGTTGATTTTTTTAAACCTCTTTTTTAACAAATTTAAAGTTTATTTTTATCATTAGACAACCTAATATTTTATTGCCATCCAATGTATAAGTTGGTGCAACTGATAACACTTCTTTGTTTAAAAGCTCTTCTTCTATATTGGTTGCATCTATAGCTTTTATTGTCTGTAATGGTTCTTCATCTTTGCTACGTATGAATAGCATTCCTGATGGTACTAATGTCATTACCAAATCTTTTAGTGTCATTTTTTTCTTCTCCTTTCTTTTAATATTTGATAGCTTCTACTTTTCTTTTTTTCTCTTGCTGAGAAGTATTCGTATAAATAGCTGTTGTTTGAATAGATCCATGACCCATTATCTTTGCAAGTTCAGATAGTGAAGCTTGGCCATTTTGATGCACCCACTGAATGCCGAACATATGTCTAAATGCATGGGGATGGGCTTTTTCTAATGAGATGCCTCTACATTGGCCACAAATTTTCTTGATTCTATTTTCAATAGTCTTTTTAGCCAACATCTTGTTTTTATCCTTAACTCCGGGAAACAAATAGCCTTGTTCAATCTTATTTTCCTTGGCATACTTCAAAAGTTCTCTTCTAAGGTCGTTTCTCAATGGAACTTGTCTTAATTTCCCTTTATTGTAGACTTCTATATAGCCTTTTTTCTCTTGGATGTTTTCAAGAGTAAAGAACTTCAACTCGCTCAATCTTATTCCTGTGTAGCCGAACACTTTCATGATCATGTAGGTGTCTTGCTGTCCGATTTTCTTGGCCATTTTCAACATTCTCTTGAATTCACTCGGCTCTAGCACATTTTCAAGACTTGTCTTTTCTTGTTCTCTAATTGCTTTAAGAGAATAATTGTCTGAGATATGCTTTTTCAGTTTCTTTTTAGAAAAATCATCAACTTCCATCAGTTCAATAAACTTCATAAACTTATTGATAATGACAATGTAATTGTTGATGGTTTTAGTTGCATACTTCTCTTGCATTTTTTTCTTGTATGCTATCATGTCTTTTTTTGTAACTTCTTCATTTTCGATAAAATCAATGAACTTAGTGAGAACCAATTTATACTTGTTATATGTCGATTCAGTCTTTTCATCCATTATTTCTTCATCAATGAACTGTTCCAAATAACTGTTCATCATAGACTTTGTTATCTTGATGTTAATCCTTTTGAATTCCTCCGCCATATCTCTCAAATATTCCTCCTTTCCCTTTCATCTTTGTTTTTGACTCTCATTTGTACGTAGATGTAGTACATGTGATTTGTCTTGTTGTATCTAACCTCATGGGATAGATACTGCTTTGATTTGTAGTTGGAGTTCATAAATTGAGAAATCAATGAAGTATCACTTATCATTTTGCTGATTTTCTTCTTAGAGAACACTGTGTAACTTTTTCTTTCCACCGGTTGTTTCAAGTTTTTTGAAGATTTCCAGCGCTTCTTTCCTTTAGGATCTTTAGAGATATAATTGGCAATTCCTGTCAATCCAAATTCATCCGGTTCAAGTTCTTCTACTTCTGTCCTTGTTCCGTTTTTCCAAAGGTTTTTCATAACCTTTCTATCAATCCCTTTTTCTATCAGTAAATGATGATGCATTCTTATTTTCTTTTTAGGATCATACTCAGTTACATATATCCATTTTGCATTAGGAAGACCTGCTTTCTTTCTTCGGTAGTTGATTCTCCTAATATAATTGCGAACTTCTTTCTCACCTTCTTCAACTGTCGGTGGCAAGTTCTCATTACTGTAAGTTAAATGGATTGCCCAATCATCCAAATCAAAATTTGCGTTGATCAATCTAATGAGCCTCTTTCTAGAATTTTTCTCATTCAAGTTCTTTTGAGCTTTTTTCGATGGTTTTCTAGGAGGTTTATAATTTTCAATATCCTTCTTATTGAATGTTGGGTATATTTCTACTTCAAATTGATTTCCTGATTTAATTGTTTTTGTAGTGTAATGATGATCTATCTTGTTTGTTCTTAGCAGCTCTTCTATGTATTTATCTTTTAGACTGTCTATTGGTGTGTCATAAAAATTCTCATAATCATATTCTATTTCTCTATGTCTTCTTTTCGTTGACATGTTAATATCTATTACAAGCTTGATTAGGACACCCTTCCTACAGCTTTTCTATCGATTACATCTACACATTTTCAAATACATATGCTATAATCAATGTGTCGAGAAAAGTATTGGAAAGGTGTCGTCAATTATTTAATTGATGGCTTCTTTTTTTATGAGAATTTTTCAATAATAAAATCATGCATTTTATCATGATCCTCATTATTCAACGTGTCATTGACAGCCAAAAGAAAATTGACATTTCTAGCTCCAGTATTATAAAGAGCGAATGCGCATTTAGATAGTTCCTCTAAATCTTTATAACCATATTGCTCTACTACATCATCAAATGAAGTACCATCCTCAAATCTGTGTTCTCCATAATTCCAACCGGCAACCATGATTAAATAGTCTTTGAAAACATTCCTATACGTGTATCTTTTTTGTAACGCGTTGATACGATCAACCACATCATCTACACACTTCATATTTCTTTCTCCTTTCAAGTGAAAAAAAATAGGCTATTATTGAAAACATACAAATCTTTCACAAACTCTTCGTCGGTATTAATTTTTTTGGAGGTAATTTAAAATTAAACTTAATGTCAAATAATAGCCTATAGAGCTTATTTATCAGCTCTTAGCAAATATAGAGAAGAACATGGCTAGCAGCAGTTAAAGGAAGTCTCTATATTTGCTAAGAGACAACAAACAGTTATCTCTTAATTCAATATTTTTAATAGCTTATCTAATATCACATTTATTCTTTCTTCATCCTTTTTCTCCATTCTTTCAATTAAAGTTTCAGCAAAGCTTTTTAAACAAGCGGCAGCTGGTCTTAACATCCTATCAAGCTCCTCATTAGAAATTTCTAAATCTTTTAAGAGGTCTTTTGTTAATTTGCTGCCTTGAACTCTGCATTCAATCCCGTCTTTGGATGTTGCTACTAATTCCATAGCAATCAAATGGATATCGGGTAATTCCCCCCCTCGTCTTTTAATTTTTGGATTATTGCATCTAACAACTCATTCATATTTAATTTCTCCTTTTCAAATAAACTTCTGTAACTTGTTTTTCCATTTTTGGACTTTCCACAAAAACATCTATCTTATTCCCTTTTATTGCGCCTCCGCAGTCTTGTGCGAGGTATTCTTTACCATCAATCAAAACTGTTGACCCATAAGGAATAATATTAGGATCTACTGCAATTGTCTTACCCTCAACTGCTGCAACTCCAGTAGATGTCAAACTTCCGTATTGGTCCTCTCCCGGCCAGTAAAAAGTAATTACAAACTGGCCAAGAGCTTTTCATTTAGAAAGTTCTTCAACCTGTGCTTTCAATTGATTCCTTTCAACATCCACACATTCATACATTGCTTTATATTTTGTATATTCTTGAAGTTGGCCTTGAACTTCATTAAGTTCATCTTTATACAATTTGATTTGTTTAGCTTGCTCTTGATAAGCTATTTGAGTTGCCTTGGCTTGAGCAAATCCTGCACCGCCTAAAACAAGTGATGCTACAAATAAGGCTGAAAGCACTATTTGTCCGTTTCTTGATAACTTCATATTGTAAAACCTCCTTAAATTAGCTATAATTTAGTTGTTATGTTGTGCTGATACTTTCGTATCAGCCTTTTTATTTTGAAATGACAATCATATATTCTTCACATTGCAAATGCCCGTTTCCAACTTGTCTTGTATATAGCTTTGCTTCTATTCCAGTTCCTGCAAAAAGAGAATTCATTTCATCAATCTTTCTTTCGGCATATTCCTTATCTCCGTACCAAGGAATGCTTGTTCTGCCAGCAATTACTCTGCCTTTTTTATCTATTGGCGTAAGATCCGCAACTTCTAAATTCAAAGCATTCGCAATCTTACAAGCAATCAATAACTTACATTGAGAATTATCACTATTGATAATTTCACTTATAGTTGAACGATGAACTCCACATTTTTTTGAAAAATCTTTGATTGTGTAATTTTGTTTGGCTATTTCCAATGCAACTTTCTTGCTGTCAAGCGTTACCATTTGAATCATATTTCCATTCCTCCTTTAAAAAGCTCTAACCAAAATTGCTAAACAATCAGCTACAAAACAACTTGTAGCAATAATTGTTACTAAACCTCTTGTTGTCATTTAGCATTCCTCCTTGGTCTTTTAGATAAATAATTAGCTAGTTCATACCAGCTCTTTTTGTACCAGTCTCTACTTTTTTTAAGACAAATACAGACAACTATTAGCAAAACATTTGCTAATACTGAAAAATATAATAAAGTCCATTCCATAACTTATCCTTTCTACTACTGACCACCCAGGAATCAATCTCTAACTAAAATGAAAAACCTGCCGTTTTGTTGTGATTTAAATGCAAATGATATAATTTTATAATTTAAGGAATCGATAAAAAATGAAGAGATTGATTCCTGGGCAGTCAGTAATTATCTAATTGTTTTTTTACATATTTCTTCTCTTTCTTTATAATTAAGTTATCGATACTGCAATATCGAAATCTAATTAGAAAGTGAGAATGAAAAAAATGAAATTAAATATGCCAAATATTGATAAACTCCGTGCTGATTCGACATCAAATTTTGGAAAAATAGATTATTCTAATATAAAACCTGTACCTATTGTTCCTAATCAGCAAAAACAAATAGAGTTAATGACTGATATGGTTAATAAGCAGTCTGAAATAATCAAACAACAAGCCGCATTAATTTCTTTAACCCAAGAAGAAGCACTTGCTGCAGCAAAACAAGCAAAATTAGCTATGATCCTAACTCTAATTGGTTTAGTTACGGGGTTTATTCAAATCATACCGACATTAGCCTTATGGATAGAAGAATTACTGTCACTGCTAAAGCGATAATCGCATTAGAATTATTTTTTATGGATTTTGTATTAATTGAAATTATTAATTCTAATTTTGTAATACGTTCATTGAGTTCTTGAATTCTTTCTTCAAGAGCTTTTTTTTCATTGTCCATCTTGTTTCTCCTTTCTCATAAATTTTATTTACGAATGAAATTAATTACTGAAATAACAAAAGAAATTGTTGATAGTATTACAGCAAATATTTTGATACTCATTACTGAATTGCTTTATAGTGATATAATTGCGATATCCGATGAAAAAGCTAAAGCTAAGAAAGAGTAATTAAATTTGCTCTTTTTCTTTTCGAGGATCTTTATCAAATAGAAAATGATAGTTCCCCTCTCTATCTTTTTCGTAGTAAAGCTCTACAAGTCTACATACATCTTCTTTAGTTCCTTTACCTCTTAAGACAGTTACAACTAACAATGTTCTTTCTTCAACATTGTCTACTCTTTCACATTTTCGATTTTCAACATTTTTTCCTACCATATTTTCAAATACAAAATAACGACATTTATTGCTAACATAATCATTAAAGTGGTGTGTTGTTTATGCATTTTTAAAGTATCTAGAAGTATTTCTTCTAATTGAACGATATGTTGTTTTAGTCTCACATTTTCAGCTTCAAGATGTGCAACTCTTTGTTCTATTTCATTCATTTTGTTTTTCCTTTCCTCCTGTCGGCCATCAAAGAGCCAACTTCTCTTTGATTTGTTTTTATGGAATAAATTAGCAACTTTCTTCTTTTAGATTAGAAATTGACTCTTTGATGACCAACAAAAAATATTTTTAATAATGAGAATTGGTGTATTGTGAATCAAGTTTAAGCTGTTTTTCATACTTGCTTAATTGATCAGAAAAATACTTGTCAATTTTGAACTTAATTTCCATCCAGTCATTGTACGATATCCCATTTAGAGCATTTAAAGCCTCTTGCTTCTTTGCTGAATCTCCCATTGACTACACCTCCTTTTCAAGAAATCTCACGTTTGGCAGCTTCCCTAACTTCCTTTGTTGTTAAACCCATGAAAGCCAGTAGTCTTCCAACCAAAATTACGTTGAAACAATTTTCTAAACCCTCAGCTTCAACTTGACTTCTAATTTCATGGTAAATTTGACTTGCTTTAATTGAACCACAAGGAACAAACTTAGCAATTTCACTACGTGTTAGATAACCTTTATTGATAAGATCCAAACGTGTCTTGTTGATTTTAGAAGTATCAAGAATTCTTCTTGGCATAACTACTCCTCCTTTCTTTTGAGTTTTTCATTAGAAGAAAGCGCAGCTTTTGCTAGAACCATGCCTTGGCAAATGTCAGCAACTCTTCTTACTTCTTTATCATCTAATTGTTTAGTAATAGATAATAAAGCATCTAGAGATTTTCTCTTTGAATTCACTTTTCTCTCTTCCATTTTCATCACCCTTTCATTTTGTGTATTTGTTTTTTCGCACCTAGTGAACTTTACACTTGTATATTACTTTACTTATTGCGATATGTCAACATATTTTCAATATAGAACTTGAATTAGTGCGATTTTTATTATATTATTTTGCTGAAGGAGGTGATAATAATGAATTTCGAAAGTATGACAATAAATGAAAGAATATATTATTTAAGAAAGAAAGTTTTGAAGATTTCTCAACGTGAATTAGGAAAAATATTAGGTGTTGGTGATACTGCTGTATCAAAACTTGAAAAAACTGGAAGTACTGTAACTGAAAGAAACATTAAAGCAATTTGTAATGAATTTAATATAAGTTATAATTGGTTAGTTGATGGCGTTGGTGATATTTTTATTGAAGATGACAAATCAACCATTGAATTGTTAAAAAGAGATTATAATTTAAGAGATGTAGAAGTTAGGCTTATTGAAGAATTTTTAAAGCTTGATGAAAATGAACGTGATGTTCTTATAAATTATTTAGAAAGAGCTGTTGGAAAAGGTGAATAAACATGCAACAAATCGGAGATAGGATCCATTCATTAAGAAAAGGATTAGGAATAAGCCAAGGAGAGTTTGGAAGCAAAATAGGTATTAAAAAATCATCTGTTAGTTCCATGGAAAAAAATAAAAGTAATCCTTCAACTCAAACCATCAAATTGATTTGTGTTGAATTCAATGTGAATTACGATTGGCTGGTTAACGGTGTTGGCGATATTTTTATTAAAAATAATAATTCTATTCATGAAAGAATTAAATATTTAAGAAAAGACATTCTTCACTTAACACAAATTGATTTTGGAAAAAGAATCGGTATTGCTGGAACAACTGTAACTGGTTGGGAAAAACGTAATATGAATCCAAGTGAAACAGCTCTTAAAACGATATGTTACGAATTCAATGTTAACTATGATTGGTTAGTTGATGGAGACGGGGATATTTTTATTGAAAATAACGATTCTATTGAATTACTGAAAAAAGATTATGATTTAGAAGATAATGAAGTTAAAGCTATCAAAGCTTTTTTAAATTTAAATAAAGTTGAGCGTAAAGTTCTTGTATATTATTTAGAAAAAGCATTTGGAAAAGATGGGCAATAGTTGCCCATTGAATTATTTAGATTTTCTATAAAGCTTATGTACTGCTTTATAGATAACATCTAGTAATTCTAGATCATCAATTTGCATCAATATTCTTGTGATGCATTTGATATATTCTTCTTTAGACATGCATATCACCTCCAAAGAAGAAAATTATAACAAAATAAAAAGAACTCCCTTACTGGCAATAAGGAAGTTCTAAAAGTGTAAAAGCAAGAACCTATGATGTGCTTCTACGTTTTTAATTTTAACATATTAGCACATCTAAATTAAATAGAAAGGATGTGTTTTTTATGTCTGTACATAAAGATGAAAAGACCGGTAAATGGTATTACACTGGTAAGTATCGTGATTTAGCAGGAAAGCGACATGATTATAAGAAAAGAGGTTTTAAAACTAAAAAAGAAGCAAAGGCTGCAGAAGATGCGTTTTTATTAAAAATTAAAGGTGGCCAAGGAAGAATTAAGATGAATGCTTTAATTGAGCTTTATCATCAAGAAATGAAAAGCGCTATTAAATATTCTACATTGAGAATGTATGAAATGATTGAACGATTACATATAATTCCTTTTTTTGGAGATAGGTATATTGATACGATAAAAACTGTTGATATTACTAAGTGGAATAAAGAAAGAGCTTTGACTGGCAATAATGGTGGTCCTTATAGTCAAGAATATACCAATAATTTATATTTGCATATGTCGGGGCTTTTAACTTTCGCTGTTAATCATAAACTATTGGATGATAATCCTTGCAAGTATGCTAAGCCTTATAAAGATCCTAATGAAGTGAAGAAAGAAGAAAATGCTGTTGAAAACTTTTGGGAAGTAGATGAATTTAATAAATTTATTGCTACTGTTGAAAATATTGATCATAAAGAAACTTATGATACACTATTTTTAACTGGATTAAGAATTGGAGAACTTTGTGCGTTAAGATGGTGCGATTTGGACTTGGAACATAAGAAATTAAGTGTTAGAGGTTCATTTAGTACAGCATCAAGAAAAGTTACTTCTCCAAAAACGAAAACATCTATCAGGACAATAGATCTTCCTAATCGACTTGTTGAAGAATTAAAACAAAGATATGAAAGAAAGAAAAAATTAGATGGATTTAATGATCTTTATTATGTTTTTGGTGACATTGCTGTAACTTGGCCAGGAACATTCCGTTATCGTTTCAATAACGATTTAAAGAACGTGGATGTAAAACATATAACGATTCACGGGTTTAGACATAGTCATGCCAGTTATCTTCTTTCTAATCCTATGATTAGTGAGAGCTTAGTTGCTGAAAGATTAGGCCATTCTATTGATATGCTAAGAAGCACTTATGCTCATATTTATGAAAAAAGGCGTACTGCTTTAGTCGAATATATAGAAAAATTATAAAATGTCGTCCATTTGTCGTCCACATATTATAAAAAGCCTCGTATAATCGAGGCTTTTTGTTAATTAGTCTAAATCAGCACCGTTTGATTCGAATGCTTTTTTGATCCATTGATATGATTTTTTAGGAATACGTTTCATATCTCTTAAATCTTTATTTGTTCTATTTACATAAACAAATCCATAACGTTTATCCATGTTACACATACTTGCTAGAATATCAATTGGTCCCCAAGTAATATATCCTAAACAATCTACACCATCTTCAAAGATTGCATTTTCCATTTCTTTGATATGATCTCTATGATAATTAATACGATAATCATCTTCAATTGTACGACCTTCAGCTAACATTTGGTCTACTTCTTCTTGACTCATATCTTCACGCCAACCAATACCATTTTCAAGAACAAATACTGGAAGACCTGTTCTATGATGTAAATCATTTAATGTCCATCTAAATCCAACTGGATCGATTTCCCAATCCCATTCATTTGCTTCACAATGAGGGTTTTTAATTTGTTTTTCATTTACACATTCATGAGCTGGTCTTTCATAATCAAATTCACCTGTTTTAACAGTGTTTGAACGATAATAAGAGAAAGCAATATAATCAACAGTATATTTTAATAATTCTTCGTCACCTTCTTCAAAAGTAGGCATCCATCCTCTATTTTCAAGATAAGCATTCCAATAATCAGGATATTTACCTTGAGCAAATGTATCAACTAAGAAACCATTTAATAAATTATATCCTTTAGTAGCAAAGAAATTATTTTCTGGACTATTTTCATAAGCATAAATATTAGTAATAGCACCCATTCCACAGAATTTAGCATCTGGTTGCATTTGTCTTAAAGCACGAACAGCTTTACAGTGAGCCATCATAACATTGTGGTTTACTTGATATAAGTGTTTTGGATAACTAACGCCTTCAGGAATAACTTCAGCATTAGATACACGTAACATCATACTGTGTAAGTTTTGTTCATTGAATGACATCCAATGTTTAACACGATCTCCAAATCTTTCAATACAAACTTTAGCATATCTTTCAAAACAATCTACAACATAACGAGATGCAAATCCATTATATTCTTTTACTAAATGATAAGGCATATCAAAATGAACTAATGTAATCATTGGTTCGATACCAGCAGCTAATAACTTATCAATTAAATCACTATAGAATTTAACTCCTTCTTCATTAACTGGTTCATCTAATGTTCCATTAGGAATAATACGAGACCAACAAATAGAGAAACGATAAAAGTTGAATCCCATCCCTTTCATTAATGCAATATCTTCATCATAACGAGTATATTCATCAATAGCATCGTTCCAATCAGAAAATTCAGGATTCATAGGTCTTACATCATAAACACATAAACCTTTTCCTCCTTCATTTCTATGTCCTTCTGTTTGGAATGATGAAACTGATCCACCCCAATAAAAATCTTTTGGTAATTTTCTTTCCATAAAATGTTCTCCTTCTTTTATATCCACATAACATTTTAATCATCTCATCTCGAAAGTAAATATCTTCAACTTTCCTTTTTATAATGTTTCATATTTAATTTAAATAAAAGTCATTTCATGAAACTTTGTTTCATGTTATACTAAAAACGGTGATAAAAATGAGTATAATGACACAACTAGAATTTGAGCTTGATTTCTCCCATTCAGAAAAAGAAATCGCCCATTATATATTAAACGAGGGAGAAAAAGTTTTAAATCTTTCAATTAAAGAACTTGCTAAAAAAACCTATACTTCTCCAGCCACGATTGTAAGACTTTGCCATAAATTAGGATTAGAAGGCTATGGTGATTTTAAAATAAAATATTCTGCAGAATTACAATTTGATTTAGCTCATACAGATCGTATAGATGTTAATTTTCCCTTTAATGAAGAAGATAATGATTCCATGATTGCTTATAAACTAGCTAGTTTAAATCAAGAAGTCATCGCGGAAACCATCCAATTGATTGATTTTGAACAACTTCATCAAATAGTTGAACTACTTGATCAAAACAAAGATATTGATATTTATGGAACAGGAAATTCATTACTTGCAGCTATGTCTTTCCAACATAAAATGATGCGAATACAAAGAAACGTTAATCTCAAAATGCTCGCTGGAGAACAAGTCTTTATGTCTTATAATTCCAATGAAAACAAAATAGCAATGATTATTTCTTATTCAGGTGAAACCAATGAACTTATTAAAATAGCAAAAATATTAAAAGAAAAGAAAACACCTATCATTGTTTTAACTTCAATTGGTGATAATCGACTTTCCCATTATGCTAACTATATTTTAAATATTGGATCACGTGAGAAGATTTTTACCAAGATTGCCCCTTTTGCATCACAAACATCAATTGAATATATTTTAAATGTGATCTTTTCTTGTTTATTCAAAAAAGATTATCAAACAAACATCCAAAATAAAATAAGCTATGATAAAGAAAATGACGTTCGTCATCCTCTTCATAGCCCAGTTAATGATATTATCGATTAAAGCACACTATCTTTAACTCTCTATAATTAACATAAAATTAAAATACAAAAATAGCCAATGGTCTTTCCATTGGCTATAATTTGTTTATTTGTTTTTTCTTTTCTTCATCAGAACTTTTATAATTTTCTGGAAGAGATAGTTTCATAGATTGAACACCTAATAACTCCATTACAATATGTATATCCATACAACTTCTTAAACATCTTTCCTTATACATATTCCTTAAATCCTTAAAAGTCGTCTTAAAACCTAAAATATGTCCTATACGATCTAAACCTCTTTGTAACTTAGTAAAATCACTCACTACATCTTGACAAGAAGTTAAATAGCAATCTTTATCAACACAATCTAAATATTCTTGTAAATAAAAAAACAACTCCTTTGGAATTGTAATATCTCTTAAAATAGGCCATTCAACTTCATAAATATCATAAACAGTTTTAGATCCCTCTTCATCATTTTTAATCCTTTGTGTTCTTTTACTTATATGAATCAATTGTTTATCTAAATCTATATCACTTACTTTTAAAGCACACATTTCTCCTATCATCATACCTGTATCCATAGCAAGTAAGATACTTAAACATATATCATTCTTTTCTTTCATACAGTATTGATGTAATTGATTAAATTGTTTATCTGTTAGATATTCATTTTCTTTTTTATCTTGTTCTATTTTAACTAATGAAAAATCAATATGGTTTAAACCATATTGATCTTCATAGGTGATATAGATTACTTTTAAGACATTCTTAATACTTTGTACAATACTTGATGACAATCCTTTATTAATGAGTTTCATCAAGTATTGTTTGATTATTTCTATATTTAATTGTTCTAATTCAAACATACACATGTGGAAGAAAGTACAAGTGTTGCGGTGACGCTTGAACATTGGAAAGAAGAAATACTCAACTCTTTTACATGGATAAATGACAGACGTATATCTAATGGACCATGTGAAGGTA
>NZ_JAJDKA010000070.1:0-12273 GCF_020589945.1 Faecalibacillus sp. MSK20_93
AAGACTAAAATCCACTTTGTCATATCTAAAGTGGAATTTAACTTTTCACTTTAGATCTTTTTTTATTTTATGATGACTGTGTTGACAAAAAAACATGTAAGTTTTAATATAATGATGACATGACATCATTATAACAAAAGGAGGGAGATAATGAATTTAAAATTAAATAATGGTGTAAATATACCTTGCATTGGTTTTGGAACATGGAAAATGAATGATTATAAAGTTGCTGTTGAATCAGTAAAATCTGCTATTTTATGTGGATATAGACATATTGATACAGCAAGTATCTATGGTAATGAAGATGCCGTTGGTGAAGCTATAAAACAAAGTCATATAGCCAGAGATAAACTATTTATAACAACGAAATTGTGGAATACAGCGTGTTCTTATGAAGAAGCTATAGAGGCCTTTAACACAAGTTTAGAGAAATTAAAACTTGATTATGTTGATTTGTATTTAATCCATTGGCCAGCCCCTAAAGATTGTAGATCGTTTTATCAAAAAAGAAATATCGAAATTTATCGTGCAATGGAAAAATTGTATAAAGATGGAAAGATAAAAGCTATTGGGGTAAGTAATTTTTTGAAGCATCATTTAGAGGAGTTAAGCAGTCAAATAGAAATTCCAATTATGGTCAATCAAATAGAATTCCATCCTTATTATTATGATGAAGAGACGATAGCATATTGTCAAAAACACAATATTGTTTTAGAGGCGTATAGTCCATTGGGAAGAGGTCAAGTGTTAAATGATCCTATCATCAAAAGAATAGCAAACAAATATAATAAGACACCAGCACAAATTTGTATTCGTTATGCCATAGATAATGAAATTATTCCTTTACCAAAATCTATAACTATTGAAAGAATAAAAAGTAATCATGAAGTTTTTGATTTTCAATTAACAGCTAAGGATATTCAAGAAATAAAAAATCTTAGTCATGATCATGGAAAGATTGGTTCTCATCCAGATATGGCAGATTTTTAAAGGAGGAAAACATGAAAGCTATTTTATTAGTGACACACTCTACTATGTGTGAAGGAGTAAAAGCAAGTTGCGAAATGATTATAGGACAAAAGGAAAATTTATATACATGCTCTTTAACAGAAGAAGGAGTGGATAATTTTAGAGTTCATTTAGTAGCAATTATAGAAAAATTAGAAAAAGAATATAAAGAAGTTATTATTGTAACTGACATCCCAAATGCTACGCCATATAATGAATGTTGCAGATATATATTAAGTCATAAAGACTCTCATTTATGTCTGATTTCTGGCATGAATCTCGCGATGGTCATAGAGTTAGGAATGATGAGTTCTTTGGATATGGAAATGAAACAATTAGTTGATCAAGTAATAGAAACAGGAAAAATTTCTATTTGTAGTTTATAGCATTGCATTTTTATTAAAGTAATGCTATTATATTAATGTAACGATGTCATGACAACACGATAACATAACAAAGAGAGGCGAGAGAATTATGTCATTAAGTTTGGTAAGAGTAGATGATCGTTTGATTCACGGCCAGGTTGTATTGATGTGGTCAAAGGTAAGACAGGGAGACGCTATTATTCTTTTGGTAGATGATGCTTTAGGAAGTGATTCATTTTTAAAAGAAGTCTTTTTAAATGCAGGGAATGCAATTGGAAAAAAAGTTTATATTTTTACAGTGGATCAAGCTTTAGAGAAAATACCAAAAGCAGTAGCAGGAAAGAAACACTACTATGTTATTTCAAAGAAAATTGAACAACTTTATCAATTGAGTAAACATGGTATTGATTTTGGAGATGAAATTATTTTTGGTACAGCTAGTAAAGCCGAAGGAACGAGAAAAGTTTACAATAATATTTACTTATCAGAAGATGATATTCAACACTGTGATGAGTTGGCACAAAAAGGAATAAAAATTCAATTTAAACTTATTCCTGATGAACAAGGATTAAGTTGGGAAACCGTAAAAAATAATTTGAAGAAGGGAGAATAATTATGGAAATTACAGTTATGCAAGCTATACTGATAGGTATTGCTTGTTGGTTAGGAAGTGTTGAAAACTGCCAACCATTAGGAACCAATTTTACAGATGCATTATCAAAACCAATCGTAGGTGGAACGATTGTAGGATTTATCTTAGGTGATGTAGCCACAGGTGTTACTATTGGAGCAGCAGTTCAAGCTATGTATCTAGGACAAGTTTTAATTGGTGGAGTTGCTACAGCAGATATGGCATTTGTATCTTATCCATCAATTGCATTAGCGATGTTAGCGAGAGCGGATGCAACAGTAGCAGTAACATTGGCTGCAACAGTAGGTGTCTTAGGAGCAGCAGTTTTCACTGGATATGAAATTTTATGTTCTGTTTTCTATTCATTAGGTGATAAATTCATTGCAAATAATGATATTAATAAAATGAAACTAACATATATGGTTTTACCACCTCTTACAAGTTTTGTAATCAGATTTGGTATCACTTTCTCAATTGTTATGCTTGGAAGTGCGTATGCAGCAGATTTATTAGCAGCAATTCCAGAGATAGTTTTACATATAGCAAGTGTTTTAGGAGGAATTTTACCAGCAGTAGGTATTTCTATTCTTATCACTTATACATTAAAAGATTTTAAATTTATTATTTATTTCTTAATTGGTATTGTATGTATTACCTTCTTGGAACTTAATATGGTTGCCACTGCAGTAGTGGGTATGTGTTTAGCAGTTATGTATTATATGTTTATTGGTGGTCAAAATGAATCGACTACTCAACAAAAAGATGATGATGTAGAGGAGGATGAATTGTTATGAGTGAAAAAGTAGAAACAGTAAAAGCTGAAGATGCTACAGTAAAGTCTGAAGATAATAAAGTGACGTTAACTAAGCAAGAAGTTAATAAAAGCTGGTGGATATGGTTTAAATATTGCTTAACTGTATTTGGATATGAAAGATTACAGGCTCCAGGATTTACTTTATCTATGTTACCAATCTTGAAAAAATTTTATTCAAAAGATCCAGATAAGATGGTTGCACGTTTGAAATGTCATTCAGTTTTCTATAATACAAATCCTGTGTTTGGTGCTATGGTCAATGGAATTGTCGCTTCAATGGAAGTGGAAAGAGGAAACGGAGCTAAAATTACTGATGATTTTATTAACAGTATAAAAGTTGGTTTAATGGGGCCGTTAGCCGGAATTGGAGATGCTGTTACACAGGCAACGATCCCACCAATTATTTTAAGTATTGCAATTGGATTGTCATCAGGTGGTAGTCCATTAGGAGCAGTATTTGCAGTTTTAGGTTTATACTTATCATCAATGGCTTTATCACGATTATTCTATATGCAAGGATATAAATCTGGTAGAGAAGCTGTTTCAAAATTCTTAGGTAAGCAGATGACTAAAATACAAGATGCAATGTCTGTATTAGGATTAACAGTTGTTGGAGCAATTACTGCAAGTTATGTTAATTTAACAATTACATCTCAATATGTCAGTGAATATAGTACGGTTAAATTCCAAGAGATTTTAGATGGTATTTTCCCAAAATTAATTCCAATGTGTTTAGTTTTCTTGGGATATTACTTATTGAAAAAGAAAAAGATGAGTGCTGTTAAACTTATTGGAGTTTATTTAGTTATTGCAATTGTTTTAGGAGTTTTAGGTATTGTATAAAATGAGGTAAAGGGTATGGATAAGATTATATTTTGTGATTTAGATGATACATTATTAAGACCAGAAACAAAAGAAATATTGAATGAAGATATTCAAGCAATTCAATACTGGATTGCTAAAAAGAATAGTTTTGTGTTATGTACTGCCCGACATCATACTTTTTTAAATAATATAACGCAAAAGTTAAAACAATACGATTTTGACTGTATCGGCTGGAATGGTGCAGAAATATATATGGATCATAAAGTTGTTTGTCTATATCCTTTTTCTAACATACAATTTTTAGATATATATAAAGGCATGTATAAATATAAAGATTATGCTAAGGTCACAAATATAGATAATGAATATATATATGGAAAATTATCATCTTATACAGCAAATATGTTTAAGAAAGATCCAAACAAAGTTATTCATCAAACAATAGATGAGTATATTCTCACAGATTATAAACCAATCATTCATATAAATTATATTTTTCCAAATCAACAATTGCATAAAGAGTTTTATGAAGATTATCAAAAAAATATTCTGGATCATGAAAAACTATATCAATGTAAAGTAACATCAGATTATAGTTATGATATTACTCAAAAACAAGCTACAAAAGAGCAAGGCATCAATCAATATTTAAAAATCAATAATATACCTAAAAATAATACAATTGCTATTGGTGATAGTTTAAATGATATAGGAATGTTTGAATTTTGTCATACAAGTTTCTGTATGACACATGGCTATGAAGAAGCAAAACAAAAAGCAACGTATGTCGTTGATAACATAAAAGATGCGATTGATATTTTAGAAAGTAGGATAGAAGAATGATAGGAATGATAGCTGCTTGTTTAACAACATTATTTTTTGTACCACAAGCTATACAGGTTATTAAAACAAAAGATACATCAGGAATTTCTTTGATTATGTATTCTATGTTTGTTATAGGTGTTTTCTTATGGTTTATACATGGAATGCAAATAGGCGATTATGCAGTTATAGTGGCTAATGGTATTACATTTATATTAGCTTCAATTATATTATGTTACAAAGTGAAATATAAGTAGAGGAGATAAATGATATGGATGAAAAGTATATATTTTTAAAACCAACATTTTCAACTGCAATTTGGGGTGATGGCTCATTAGTTCATCATTATCATGTTGAAAAATATGTACCAAAAGATATGAATATAGATGAAATTACAGGTTTAGGAGCATTTTGTGGGTTACCACAAGACGCTAATGAAATTATGAATGGAAAATATAAAGGACGAAAACTCAATGAACTTTATGATGAACATCCAGAAATGTTTGGAACACCATCCACTTTAAGATGGGAGCATATCCCTGTATCTATGGGAATAGGTCATGCATGTACTGATTTAAGTATACAAGTTCATCCTACTGAAGAGTATGCATTAAAGAATTTAGGATGTCATGGAAAAAGTGAGAGTTGGTATATTGTCAATTGTCCACACAATGCTGATATTGTAATGGGACATAATGCAAAAACCATTCAGGAATTAGATGAGTATATTCAAAATAAAGATTGGAAAGGCTTATTAAAACGATATCCAATTTTTCCAGGTGCTTTTTATAATATTCAAGCTGGTACATTACATGCAATACAAAAAGGAACGACTTTTATGGAAGTGTGTAATCCTTGTCCTGTTACATATCGCTTTTATGATTATGATCGTTTAGATAAACAAGGAAAACCAAGACAGCTTGATGTTGAAAAGGCTAAAGATAACATATTAGTCCCATTTGAATGTCAGGATACACATTATTCTTATCGAAATCATCAAGGTGTGACAGAAATCAAACTAACTGATAATAAGAATTTTTCGGTTTATAAATATGTTATAAATGGAAGTGGAGAATTAACGATGCCTAAACCTTATTTGGGAGCCTTTGTTATTGAAGGTCAAGGACAAATAGAAGATGTTAAACTTCAAGCGGGTGATTCTTTCTTAATTAGTGCCAATGTAAAAAAATTAATGTGGAAAGGAGAAATGACAGTTTTAGCATATTATGGGTAATTCTAAAATTGTTAGATAATATTATATGTATGAAGTAGAAAATAGAATACCGAATTTTGATTTATATCCAAAGAAAAAAATAGATATTAATGCTAAAGTAGGAATCTTAGACATTATTGATGAAATTAATAACAAGATAAAATCAATTCAAAAAGATTGTATTGTTGTTTGTTTTGATTATTATCATGGTGTTAATGAAATGTTATTTGAAGATATTGCTAAAGCACTACAACCACAATTGATTATTCATTCTGATATTGCTAAATATGATGAATCAATGATTCAAAATAAATTTGGAAAGTTTATTACTGAAGATCGTGTTAATGGAGTATTTAGTGTAGGTAATATTGAAGAGTTCTTTGATGTTGATAAAATCAAAGACATACAAAATAAAATTCAAGGAACCAAAGGTTTAGTTATAGTTTATGGTGTTGCATCTCAAGTTGTTTGTAATCCTGATATTCTTATTTCTGGTTCAATTAGCTATCAGACAATTAAAGATAGATATAACCAGGGTTTAGGAAATTGGGGTGCACATAATGAAGATGAAGAATATTTGAGAAAAGAAAAGAGATTTAATTTCTTAGAAAGTAGAGTTCAAGACAAGCATAAAAGAGAGATTTATAAAAAATGTGATTATGTTATTGATTGTAATAAAGATGATCAATTTGTTATGGTTACAAAAAATGACTTTGATAAGATTGTATCTCAATTTTCAACAAGTCCATTTAAACCTATTCCTATCTTTATGAAAGGAGTATGGGGTGGCCACTGGTGTCAAAAAGTTTTAAATGCCGGAAAAGATTTAGAAAATACTGCTTGGGGAATCACTGGATTTTTGGATATGCAAGCTGTAGCAGCACAATTAAATAATGCAGTTTTTGAGTTTCCATCAACTGATTTGATTTTATGTAATCCTAAAGAAGTATTAGGAAGAAAAATTTGGTATCTTTATGGAAACCGATGTCCTTTACATGTCAATTTCTTGGATACTTGGGGTGGAGGAAATCTTAGTTTACAAGTTCACCCAACACTTGCATATGCTCAAGAAGTATTTAATTCATCATGGGGACATTATGAAAGCTATTATATGTTAGATGCTTGTGATGAAAGTTCTGTTTATTTAGGAACAAAAGATGGTGTCAAACTTGATGATTTAGTGGAAGCTTTTGAAACAGCACAAGAAACTGGTGAATTTGATGATGAGAAATGGATAAATCATTTCCCAATGAAAAAACATGATCATGTCTTTATTCCAGGTGGAACAATTCATTCGGCTGGAAAAAATACATTAACACTTGAAATTGATATGTTTTGTTTTACGACGTTCAAGTTATGGGATTGGGGACGTGTAGATTTTGATGGAAAACCACGACCAATTAATATAGATCATGGAAAACATGTTATTCAAGAAGAATTCCAAACTCAAATGATTAAAGATCAATTTATTTCTAAAAAACAAGAAGTAGATAGAGGATATGGATGGCGTAAAGAAAAAAGTGGAACAATGCCATTTGAAGATCCTATGGAAGTCAATAGATACTGGTTTAGCAAATCAGTACATTTTGATCCTAATGATTGCATTGTAATTCATGTGTTAGTTGAAGGAGAAGAAGCCATTATTGAAAGTTTAGATGATAGTTTTGAACCAGTTGTCATTCATTATGCAGAAGCAGTGTTTGTACCACCAGCTGCAGGACAATATACTATTAAACCATATGGAAAATCTAAATATCAAGAATGTGCAGTATTAGAAATTTATATGGATATATAGGAGGTTATTATGTACGAAAAAATAAATGAAAGAATACCGAACTTTGATTTACATCCTGTTTTTACAATAGATGGAACACAATCATGGAAAGGATATCAAGAAATTAGCAAAATTATTAATTATGAAATGCAGAAATATGAATCGAAGTGTGTTTTGGTTATTGACTCATATTATCATATTAATCATAAAGAATTAAGAGAGTATTTCATAGATAACATTAAACCTCAATTAGTTATTTGTACAGATGATCTGAGAGCAGATGATGATATACTACATGAGAGATTAGATAAGTTCATCACTAATGATCGCATTAATGGTGTATTTGCTATTGGACAAATTGATGAATATTTTGATAGTGAAAAAATAAAGACAGCACAAGAATTGATTCATAATACTACACAAGGAATGATTGTCGTATATGGCATTGGAGCTGCATTGGTTACAAAAGGCGATATTCTTGTTTATAATAATATAACTATTCAAAGAGTTAAAGATGGATATCTTTCATCATTGTCAAATTGGGGAATGAACAATCCTCATGAAGATCCACTTACAAAAGAAAAAATTTTCAATTTTGTTGAAGCTAAATATTTTGATAATCATAAACGACATCTTTTTAATGATATGGATTATGTCATTGATGGAGATGATATAGATAATCCTGTTATGGTAACTGGAGATGATTTTAGAAAAACTTTAAATTATTTTGCTTCACATCCTTTCAAATTAGAGCCATTCTTTAACAGAGGCGTATGGGGTGGACATTGGTGTAAAGATGTTTTGAAAGGAGGATTAGATAGAGAAAATACTGCTTGGGGTATGACAGGATGGATGAATTTTCAAAATGCATTAGCAAAATTAGGAAATCATGAATTTAGAATTGTTGGTAGAGATATTGTTCAATACAAACCTATTGAATTTCTAGGAAATCAAAATTATTTCTGGTTTGGATATAATTGTCCATTAGGATGTGACTTTTTAGATACTTGGGGTGGTGGCAATCTTAGTTTGCAGGTTCATCCAGATATTAGCTATGCTCAAGAAGAATTTAACTTCCCATTTGGACATTATGAAAGTTATTATATGTTAGATACATCTGAAAATTCACAAGTTTATCTAGGAATTAAAGAAGGTGTAAAAAAAGATGATTTAGTAAAAGCTTTTAAAGATGCACAAATAACAGGTAAATTTGATGATGAAAAATGGATTAATCATTTTCCTATGAAAAACCATGATCATATTTATATACCAAGTGGAACAATTCATGCATCTGGTAAAGATACTTTGGTATTAGAAATTAACCCGATTGGATTCCAAACATTCAAGTTGTGGGATTGGGGACGTATTGATGCTGATGGTAAACCTAGACCGATTAATATAGATCATGGTGAAAAGGTTATCCAAGAGAGATATCAAACACAATTTGTAAAAGATCAACTTATTTCAAAGAAAGCCGAAATTGCTAGAGGAACAGGTTGGAGAAAAGAACATAGTGGAACGATGGAATATGAATTATTAAAAGTCGATCGTTATTGGTTTAATAAACCTATCTTTTTTGAAACGAAAGATCATGTAAAACTTCATGTTTTAGTTGAAGGAGAAGAAGCTATGATTGTAAGTCCAAACAATGAGTTTGAACCTATTGAAATGCATTATGCTGAAGCTGTCTTTATTCCAGCTAGTATAGGTCAGTATGTAATTAAACCTAAAAATAGAAGTGATGAAGATTTAGCAGTTTTAGAGATTTATATGGATATGGGAAATGCTTATCAATAAAACCTCCCTTTTTTGAAAAAAATAGGGTTAAATGCCCTATTTTTTTCAAATTTATAAGAATATTAAATAGGTAAGATTTGGAAAAAATGTTACAATAAAACAGAAGGGGTTGAAATAAAATGAAATATATTATTGATAAGAACATACCTTTACCACTATATTATCAATTAAAACAAATTATAATCAATTTAATTGATGATGGTGTTTATAAGGAAGATGAAACTATTCCAACAGAACATGAATTAATTGAAAAATATCAATTAAGTAGAACAACTGTTAGACAAGCATTAAATGAATTAGTGACGGAAGGATATTTATATAAAAGAAAAGGAGTTGGGACATTCGTTTCATCAACGAAGAAAATAAATGATCAACAAGATATTATAAACTCAACAATATATAAATTAGATAAAGTTATTAATAGAAATGGATATTTTTGTAAAACGAAGTTTATGAATGTTGGGACTGTTGAAGCTACTCCAGATATTGCTAAAAATTTATCAATAGATGTAGGTGAACAAGTATGGTATATGGATAGAGTCAGATATGCTGGGATAAAGGTAGCATCATTTTCACGTTCATATATTCATAAAAAACTATTAGATGATTTTGATAAAGATGCAAAAGAAGCTGCACAACATTTTTATCAGTATTTAGATAGTAAAGGATTAAAAGTATCTATTATTCGTGAAGCATTAATTCCAAGTTTACCAGATAGTGAAGTCAGAAAAATTTTAGAGGTTAGCTCAAAAAATCCAATAATGCTTGTTCAAGATATTGGGTATGCAGAAGATGGAACAGTTATAGAATATTCTATTTCTTCTTTAGATGTGACCTTTATTAATATGACAGCAACTTTCAAAAGAGGATAGAATGAAGCCATATATTATTTTTGATATGGATGGAGTTATTATTGATAGTGAAAGCTGGTATATGGATCAATTGAAAGAATTTCTACATTCTCAAGGATACGATATACCAAAAAAACATTTGATCGAAATGATGGGTTTAGATGCAAAAGGTACATTTAAGAAATTAGAAAAATATATTGTGAATCAAGATAAAATTCAATATCTTTTTGAAAAGTATCTTTCACAAATACAGATTCCAAATTATCAGCAAATTGTATTCCCTCATGTCCAAGAGTGTATTGAGGATATCTTTCAAAAAGATATTGATATAATTATTGCATCATCATCACCTCGAGAAGTTATAGAAAAAGTGCTTATTGAATTAAAACTTTATGCATATATATCTTATTTTGTAGGAAGAGAAGATGTTCAATATTCAAAACCTAATCCAGAAATTTATTTATCTATTCTAAAACATCAAAATGGGGAAAAACCATTATTTGTTGTTGAAGATAGTACTTATGGAATACAGGCTGCAAAGCAGGCCGGATTAAAAGTAGTAGCTTATTATTCAGGAAAATTTCAAAATGATCAAAGTGAAAGTGATCTTATTATAACGGATCATTTGCAAATTATAGATATCATAATGGGAGGAAAAAATCATGACAAAAGAAGAACTTGCTAGTATGTTTGATCATACGTTTTTAAAGGCTTATGCCTCGAGAGATGATTTTATTAAATTATGTGATGAGGCTAAAGATATTGGAGCTACAATGGTAGCAATTAACAGTGAGCCAGTAAAGTTGTGTAAAGAATTACTGAAAGGAACTTCTATTCATGTCGGTGCAGCTATTTCATTTCCATTAGGACAGACAACATTAGATATCAAATTAGCTGAAACAAAACAGGCTATCGATGATGGAGCTGATGAGATTGATTATGTGATTAATGTTGGAAAGGCAAAGATGCATGACTGGGATTATATTGAAAAAGAAATGAAAAGCATTGTACAACTCTGTCATCAAAATAATAGGATTTGTAAAGTGATTTTTGAAAATTGTTATCTGACAAAAGGTGAAATAAAGCATATAGCACTCATTGCAAAACAAGTGAAGCCAGATTATATCAAAACGAGTACAGGTTTTGGTATTTCAGGAGCAACAGTAGAAGATGTACGTTTAATGAAAGAAACAGTTGGAGATGAAGTCAAGGTTAAAGCAGCTGGAGGAATACGTGATTGGAAAACATGTCAAGCAATGATAGAAGCTGGAGCGAGTCGTATTGGAACAAGTAGTTCACTCAAGATACTAGAAGAATTTGAAAAATACTGTGGTTGAAAGATTTCAAGGTAATTTAAAATAACTTGTGGTTGGGATTGTTTCAGCCAATAAGATAATTTGTGGTCCAGATGACCACATACAATTTAAAACTTAATCACAAGGTGTATATAATACCAATTAGGGACTAGATGGAAAATAATTTAAAAGTGCTTAACTCTTTAAAAGAAATAAAAAAGATTATTGAAATATATCCTAGAAGGTATAAGAAATACAATGATATAGATATTATGAGAGTAGTCAACTTAGATAAGATAAATGTTAGTATTTTATATATTATTGATGATAGCAATAAAACGGTCTATATAAAAGATGCTGCATTTACAAAATCGTCAGTAACATTCAAATTTTAATGTCGCTAATTAAAAAACGTTAATATACATATTTATTGAAATAATTTTTTATAAAAAGGGTTTATTCATCGTTTAAAAAATAATAAAATGGTTATAAATATATGAATTAAAATATGGATTTAAAAGTAATGATAACGTATTATACAGCTATTTCAATAAAAAAGAAGTATACTTATGATTAGTACAGGACTGATAAAAGGTAACATAACTGGTGTCGAATAAAATTATTATAAAGTAAAAAAAGATCCTTAGAGAAAAAGGGTAACCAAATAATTTAGGGGGAAAGCCAAATTATTTAGGGGACAACTTTAGGGGTTTTAAGAAAAACCTGTTGAAAGTTAGGGGGCACTTTAGGGGGCAACCTAAAAATTCAAAAGAAAATAAGTTTAAAGGGCGCTCTAAATAATCGAGTGCTTTAGCGAAATTCGCTCTAAATTATTAAGGGGGATATTGATGTGGAATCAGTATTCCCTCTAAAATATT
>NZ_JAJDKA010000071.1:0-12235 GCF_020589945.1 Faecalibacillus sp. MSK20_93
TCTATAAAAATTAGTTCCTATTTTCTCTTATTTCCAGTTTCTGCTTGCAATTCGGTCTTCTTTAATCATTGTTTCTACAGTTGTTGTCGTTTCACTATTAGAAATACTTATAAAAGTTCCTATATTTAGGATGACTAATAAAATACCAAAAATAACGATTATCAATAAAATGATAGCTATTGTCTTCATTATTTTTTTATAACGTCTATTTTTTATTGTTAGTTGTTCATTTATTTTAGCTAATTGTTTAACAATCTCACTTTGATCTGTTGTTGTAATTTGACCATCAAGAAGAATATTCACATCTGTTTCTAATACGTTTGCTATTTTAGAAAGCATATCTACATCAGGCAATGAAAGTCCCTTTTCCCATTTACTAACAGTCTGTCTAACAACATTCAATTTTTCAGCGAGTATTTCTTGCGTATAACCTTTATCTTTTCTTATTTTCTTTAGGTTTTCAGCAAACATTCCTCTATCCTCCTTTATTAAGATAAACACATCTTATATAAAAGTAGTTGTTGCTTCAAGCAACACATATTAACATTCTTTATTTTACTTCATCATAACTTGGAATTGAGTCAACTGCACCAAATCTTGTCACCGCAATTGCACTTGCTTTTGTTGCTAAGTTTGCTGATTCAACTAAAGAGAATCCTTCAAGAATTCCTTTTACAAAATAACCAATATAAGTATCTCCTGCACCTGTTGTATCTATTGCATTAACTTTCATTGCTTCTACTTTGACATCTTCATTGTTTGTTAAAACTCTGCTTCCGTCTTTTCCCATTGTAAAAAGAATATTTGTATGTGGATATTTTTGTTTTAACACTTGTAGCATCTTTTCATAATTTTCTTCACCGCTTAAAGCAGCACTTTCTGTTTCATTGACTACAAGCCATGTTACTTTTTCAATTGGATAATTTTGAATTGATTCATCATAAGGAGCTGCATTGAAAAAAATCTTCATTTCTTTTTCATAACAGCGATCAATAATATAAGGTACATTATTGATTTCATTTTGTAAAACAACCACATCACCCGTTGAAAAATGAGATAAAACCTCAACAATATATTCAAAATCAATCTCTTTATTTGTTCCACCATATAAAAGAATATGATTTTGACCACTTTGATCAACTTCAATAATAGCATGTCCTGTTGGCTTATTTGAAATTTTTAAATAATCAATATTCACATTCTTTCCTACAAGCGCATCTTTTAATAGAGTGCCATCATTTCCAATAATTCCTGCAAAATACGTTTCATTTCCTGCAAGAGACATTGCAATTGCTTGATTAACGCCTTTTCCACCACATTTAACTGTATATTCAAGACATCCTTGTGTTTCTCCTGGTACTGTAAAATGATTGACTTTATATACATGATCCAAATTAGCGGATCCAAAACATAATACTTTCATAAATCCTCCATAACTTCTTATTTTTGTTTATATTATAAACATTCTCTTCTTTTTATAAAAGAAAAAGAAGTATTTAGATTTTTATATAAATACTTCTTTTAATCATTTCTAAATTCATAACATTCTGGAAAAGATGTTTGTTCAATATATGTATCCGCTTTTGAAATATAAATATCTTTCATTATTACATAAGGTAGAGTATTGACCTTTTTATAAAGAAGACCTGTACTTATATTTAAAAAAAATATTCTTTTAGTTTCAGCTAAAAATTTTAATTTTTCTTTTGGTAATTTTATAATATATACTTTCCCTAAATCACTATTATCATCTTCTTCAAACATCTTACATCCCTCATTTATCCATAATCTAAAATCAAACCATTCATCAGGATCAGAAATACCAATTGATCCTGCATCTAAAAAGCCACACAATGTAGCATCTTTTGTTGCCTTTATAACAAGTTCCCAGTCTCCATTATCATTACCAATACTTATATATTCTGGCATATTATTAGAAAAATCATGACATTTGTACATTTCTATCATTTCTTTTGTACTATAAAAAACATATCCATTTAATACCGCACCATTTGTTATTTTTAAAAATTCTTTATAGACATCTGGCAATATACCCTTTATTTGATTATTTACTAAATGAATATCTTCATCAATTGCTGGTTTATTTTTTTCAATGAATTCAATATTTTTTAAATCCATAAAATCACATCATCTATTTCTTAAAGAAATGAAAATTACAACAATCTCCACCATAACCTAAAGTCTTTGTACGCGTAAATCCAATCTTTTTTAAACCACCATAAGTCACATCATCCACATCACAAAACAAATGACACAACTCTTCACAGCCATTTTCCTTGCATGCTGTATGCCATAAACATTTAGTAATCGTAACATCATAATAATCTTTACCATAGCTTTGAGTGTTTTCTTGTAAATCTGTTGTACGCATGATTTTTAAAAAAATAAAACTATAAATTTTATAAAACCCAGGCACTAATTCCATTTTAGCTATAGATGCATGTTTTTTGGCTGCAATTTTATCAATCATATATTTTCTCATATATTGATAGACATCTTCTTTTGAAAATTCTTCGTTCAATAAGACTTTATATAAAGCAATTCGTGGTAGAATTGTTTGAATAAGTGTTTTCATTTGATTTTCTGTTTTATCTTTTGTTTTTTTAATAATTTTATAAAGTTCTTTTTCTTGTTTATCAAATATTTCATTTCCTTTATTTGGACCAAATTCTTCGATTAAATATGATTTTACTTGTTTTTGTTGTTTGATTTTCATTATAAATACACCTCTTTTATACAATCATATTATAACGTCATTATAAAAGAAAAAGAAGTATTCAAACTTTTTACAAAGTTCAAATACTTCTCTAGATATCTCATAAAAGTTATTACTAACGTTTTGAGAACTCCAATTCCTTATAAAATGAGGGTATTTAGATGATTTTGTTGCATACAAGTTTCGTTACAAAAGCTACTCAAATATACTATTTAAAACTTATCCTGTAAATTAAATGCTTTTATATAAAGAAAATATCATACTTATTCGTATGATATCCTCTATTATTCAGTTTTATATATTATTAAGGAAGAAAAATTATAAAACTAATCTAGATCTTCGCCATTTGTTTCAATGACTTTTTTATACCAATAAAACGATTTTTTTCGATATCTATTCATCGTTCCATGGCCTTCATCATCTAAATCTACATAAATAAATCCATATCTTTTTGACATTTGACAAGATGAAGCACTTAATAAATCAATGCATCCCCATGTTGTATATCCCATTAAATCAACGCCATCTATAATAACAGCATCCTTTAATGCTTTAATATGTTCTCGATAATACTCAATATGTCTTTCATCATTGATTTCTTTACCTTCGACATATACTTCATTTGTTCCTGTACCATTTTCAACAATAAATAATGGTTTTTGATAACGATCATAATACATATTCAATGTATTACGTAAACCCATTGGATCATCTTGTCTTTTATATAAAATTTCACCTAAGTACGGATTTTTTAAAGTAGCAAGGGGATTATTTTTAATCTCTTCATTGAGTTTTTCGTCACCACTAACAACATGTGTTGCATAATATGAAAATGAAAGAAAATCAATCGTATTATTTTTAAGAATTTCTTTATCATCATCTTCAAATGGAATAGTTATTCCTTTTCTTTCTAATTCTCTTAATTTATATGATGGATAGTACCCTCTCGCCTGTACATCACAGAAAAAGAATGCATCTCTATTTTTTGTAATTGTTGCAAATACATCTTGAGGATGACATGTATATGGATACCATGTACCTCCTGCAAACATATTCCCAATTTTATTTGTTGGATCAATTTCATGACCAATTTTTACTGCCCACGCACTTGCTAATAAAATATGATGAGCTGCATTATATAACTGTTGTTCTTTATCTTCATTTGGCTCAATAACAACACCTGCTGATAAATAAGGCAAAATTAATGTATCATTAATTTCATTAAAGGTAAGCCAATAATGTACAATACCTTTATATCTTTTAAATAAAACTGTTGCATATTTCTTATAGAAATCAACCATTTTTCTACTTTTAAAACCACCATATTCTTTTACTAAATAAAGTGGAAAATCGTAATGAGAAATCGTTACTAAAGGTTCAATGTGATATTTTTTTAATTCTTTAAAAACATCATCATAAAATTGTAATCCTTTTTCATTCGGTCTTTCTTCATCCCCTCGAGGAAATATTCTTGACCATGAAATAGATAATCTTAAAACCTTAAATCCCATTTCCGCAAATAATGCAATATCTTCTTTATAACGATGATAGAAATCTATCCCATTTAAAACCGGATATTTTTCATCTTCTTTAAAAGATAAATCTTGTACATTTCCAAACATATATTGAAAACGATTTTTTCCATTTGGAACTACATCCATGTTAGCAAGACCTCTACCATCTTCATTATAGCCACCTTCTACTTGATTAGCAGCTATTGCTCCACCCCATAAGAAATCTTTTGGTAAGGTTCTCACTTTATGCTTCCTCCTCAGCTAATTTTGCAGCTTCTTCTTTCTTGCATAAAGAATGATCATAAGCTACAAAGAATGGATACCAAATAGCTAATGTTAATGGAATCATTAGAGCAATAAAAATGAATACTCTCCAATCTAAACAATAAACAAATAGACTTAGGAAAACAGGATAAGTCCCACTAATTAATAAATAAGGTGCTGTCAATAAACCAAATGAACATGCTAACCAGTAAAGAATGGCTACGATTAATCCATTAGCGATGAAAGGAAGCATTAATACAGGATTAAACATAATTGGTGCTCCAAATAATGCTGGTTCTGAAATTCTAAAAATACTAGGCACAATTGTTGCTTTCCCAAAAGCTTTTAATTGTTGTGATTTTGCTTTCCAACAAGATAAAATACATAGTCCAAGAGTATTTCCTGTTCCTCCTAAAAAACCAATACCTAATGTCATAAAGATAGGATGAAAAATTGGTGCTTGTCCTTTTGCAACTAATGCTGCATTTGCTGTAAAAGCTGCTGTTGTAATTGGAGCAGTAAGTGCCATAGTAACCATTTGTCCATGCACTCCACAACACCATAATAACAACATAAATGCACATAAGAATATTGAACCAGGAACAGAGTTAACTGCTGCAACTGGTGTTGCTAAAACTTTTTCAATAAGCGCTGGAATTGACATTCCTAAATAATTACTACTTAATAAACTTAAAATATAGAATATAGAAACATTGATAACCATAGGTACAATTGTTCTAAACGAATTTGTTAATGCTGGAGGACAAATTTCTGGCAAACGAATTGTAATATTGTGTACTTCACAAAATCTTGTGATTTCTACTGTTAATAAAGCAACAATAATAGCAGTAAATAATCCTTGTGCACCTAAATATGTACAATTCATTAATAATGGAGTTGTTCCATCCGCTAAAGCTAAATAATTTGCTGGTGCTGCAACTAATAGAAAAACAACAAGTGCAGTTAAACCATTAGTAATACCTTTCATTGAATATGAAGTTGCTAAATTATCAGCAATAACAAAGGTAACTGCTAATGCTAATAATCCCATTGACATATTGTATGGAACTAAAATAGCCATTTTATACTTAGTAGCAAAATTAAACCATCCAGAAAAAATTGACCAAACACCACCAGATTTAACCATGTCTGCAGTTACTGGTGGATTAGCAATAACCATAAATACTGCCCCAACAAAGATTAATGGTAATACTGTCATAAAACCTTTTTGCATTGCAGATAAATGTCTTTGTTCACCTAACTTATCAGCGATTGGAGACATTTTATCTTCAACAAAGTGCATAAACTTATCCATTTACTTTCCCTCCTTTATCATTCTTTTTACTTCTTTTATAATATTTTCAACATTCCCTAAAGCATAATCTGAAGGATTAATAACAGCTGAAGGTCGATCAGTTACTGCTTTTTGAACATCTTTAATTTTATATCTCATTTGTGGTCCCACTAATAAGACATCATAATCTTTATAAACACTTAAATAATCATCAATTGGAATTGCTTTAACTTCTAAATCTTCGTTATTTTGTTCTGCCCATTGATTCATCTTATTCATTAAAATACCAGTTGATAAACCATTAGCACACATTAATAATATTTTCATAAATCTTCCCTCTCTTTAAATTTGCTAATATCAAGTAAATTGAATATTTGATCGATCATTTGTTCCTTTTTACTTAGCAACTGTAGTATAAAATGTAACCGCTTTTTATTCAAATAGCATATTTTATCTCTTTTCCTTTCATTTATACACTATTTTTTTAATTTATACACTTTTTCTTCTTTATCATTTATTTTCTTCGTTAAACTGTTTATTTACAAGCAATAAAATTATTTATCTTTTTATTACTCTTAAATATTTTTTATACACTTTATACACTAATAAATAAAAAATAGCTTACTTTACAATAAGCTATTAAAATAAGTATTAAATTTCTTTAATAATCGTAATTAAACTTGCAATATCAGAATCAGAAAATTGAATATGAAAAGGTTCTTCTATCATTTCTACTAAATCATATAAATATTCGTATGTTTTTTTATGTGTTGAAATTATATTTTTATAATTATATTTTTTAGGAATCGGTGCATTATCAACCAAGCTACAGATAACACCACTAAGATGCATAATAAGACCTATCTTTTTATCATAGGATAATTGATATTGACAATCTAATTCTTGAATAAATTCTGGTAATACTTTTTTCAAAATATCAATATCAATATTCGGTGCTTGTTTTTCAATATTTTTAAATATTAATGAATATTTTATTTTCTTTTTAATGACAATGTCTTGATTAGAACTTGAAATTAATAGTGATAATTTATCTAATGGTGTATTAAATAATTGAGTTACAGATATAAATTTAATGCCATATAATTGAGGATCAAATGATCCCATTGTACATAAAATATTATACGATTTTCTCAATTCATTAATTTTAAACAATAATTCTTTATGATTATTCATTGATAATGGAACAATATCAATATCTTGTAATTCTAATGAATCTTCTAGGTATTTTTTTATTTGTATAGCACCACCTTCGCCATTCATACATAAAGTGATAATAACATTTTTCTTTTTTTGTCGATGATAGTTTTCAACAATTGATGGAAAATAATGTTGATAACTTTGTTCTAATTCAGACATAATATCATCTAAATCATCATTGCTGCTCATCTTTTTTACGGTTTCTAAAGCAATCATTGTGGAAGGTGCAGCAATAAAGCGGATATCTATACCTGTTTCTTTAGAAATCAATTTACCCATAATTTTTACAGAACCCATGTCATAGATAAGTAATACACCTTTACCTCTATTAATTTTTTCAATCAATGATTTCATTTCTTCATAAGCCATTTGCATTTTCTTTTCTAATAAAAGATCGTATGAATAAACACTATTACTATTTGACATTTGTTTAACAACATTAGTAAGGGAACTTGCTACATTTTTTCCATGCATAGCAATTAACAATACAGGTTTATTTTCGCTTTCTTTTAATTGATTCAAAAGTAAAATCAAAACAATAGTTATTGCTTCATCTAACGGTATATCTATTTTATATTTCTTTTCTAAATGTTCTATTAATTTTAAACTTAGTATATATTCTTCTTGATATTTATTTACTATTTGATTTAAATCAAAATTAATTTGTTCATTTTGCTTATTATTTATTATTTTTGTTAAATGAAGAGATAAAACAATAAAGACTTCTTGCGGGAAAACTCGTTTTAATTTTTGTGATGAACTATCTAAGAATTCTTTTACAATATTTATAATTTCTTGTGGAATATATTTACTAATATTCAATTCATTTATTTTCTCTTTATCAATGTATTGTCTATAACTTGATATTAATTGATTGTATTTATTTTTTAACAAAAGGGATTTATCAACTAATGATGTATCTTGTTTTTCAAGATGTTCATAAACAGCAGAAGTACTTTCCTTTATTTTTATTTTTTCAATAGAATCTTTTGAATAATAATATAAAAAATCATGTGAAATAAGTCTATTTATCTCTGTCGATTTTTCTTTATAAAAAATAAAGCCTTTTTTTACATAGATTGGAAAATCATCAAGATAGACATAGACATTTGAATTATTATCTAAATTTTTCAAAAAAGCATGTGAACATGCACTAGAAATATCGTTTACAAGTTGTTTTATATTATTTTTACAATGATAAAGTAATAAGCATTCTAATGTTTCAGGTTCTATAACAATCGACTTATCTATTTTTCTTGCTTCTTTTTTAAAACATCCCTGAACTAATTCCATCCTTTCAACCAATCCTCTTTTATCTAAAGAAGGCAAATCAATTTTTATTGATATATTATCGAGAGCATTACTTTTTAAATCATTTTCATTAAAGCAATCCGATGACAAAACAACCATAAAGTTATTTTCTTTTAGTGAACTCATTTCAATTAAATCATATATAATTGATTTATATTTTTCTGGTATTAAATGAACATTATCAAAATAAACCATTCCGTTTTTCGCCTTTTCTAAAGCAGCTTTTCCATAATCAATAAATAAATTCTTAATCATAGTTTCATCATTCATAAAGTATTTACAATTTAGTTTCACTAATTGACCATTTTCATTATATTTATCTTTAGAAAATTCATATATTTTTTTAGCAAGTAAACTTTTACCTGTACCACTTTCCCCTGACAATAAAATAACCGGTTTTTTACCAGGATATAAAAGTGTTGATTTAATATCTTGAATAGACTTAGCAAGGCTTCCATTAAATCCTATTAGTTGATTAAATATAGAATCGTCTTCATCTAATTTATTATGTATTTTATAAAGTACCGGTCTCCCAGCTATTTTTTCTAATTTATTTTCTCTAACTAATTCATTCAAAATAGCTGATAAATTAGAACGTTGAATATTTAAATGACTTGCTAATTCTTTTGTTGAAAACACCATTTTAGAGGGATCGTTTTGATCTTTTTTTGTAGATAATTTATCAATATAAAAAAGAACCTCATATTTCTTTTTCATAAAATTTCTCCTTTTCTAAATATATTCATATTATAAAACAAAAAAAGAAATATGCACACTTTTATAAAGTCTACATATTTTTCATATTCTCTATTCAACTATTTATTTCAATTCTATAGGTACTTTAACTTTTGCATAACGTACTTTTTTACCGTTCTCTTGAAAATAGTAATTTGGATAAGTTGCTGTCGCAATTCCACAAGATTTAATATTACGTTTTTTCAAATAAATAGATATATCTTTAAAAATTTCAGTATTTGGATATTCCCAGTTCTCATTAATAACAACTGTATTTAAACAATGTTGTCTTGGCATAACTCTTGCATCTTTTAAAAATTCTTGAGGAAGTTGATTATAAATAATTTCGGGTATCACAAAAAACCACTCTGTTACACTTTGTGAAGAATCATATTGTTTTACATCTGTTACTTGTGCTTGACTAATGAATGGGAGATATTCAAATAATTTTGCATAATATCTTGGATCATCTTTAGTAAAACAAAATTCTGATTGAGAAATTTTCGCATAAGGTAATAAATAACATTTAGGTTCAACAGTGATCCAATAGTTCCCAATATTATAAAAATCTGTTTCTGACTCAACCTTTAAAGTTGTTAAATAATCTATAAGATTTTTAGTTTCCTTTACTTCTGATTCTAATTCACAAATTTTATTATTTAAAATATCCGTTACTTTAGAAACAGGTATACCTTCAACATACTCTACTGATTCTTTCATAGAATACCCTATCTTTCGATTATATAAACATGCTAATAATGAAATAACATCTTTATTATCTAAATCACGATAGTTGTTTTGACTTATTCTTTTTGGATAAATCACTCCTTCTTTTTCATAATAACGTATTGTATCTGTAGATATGCCTAACAATTTAGCAGCTTCACTAATTTTCATAATATGATCTCCTTAACATTAAAGTTAGTCCAATGTTTTATTGATATAAAATTATATCATACAAGATTTATTTCTTCAATTTTGTGTATTTTTAGAAGATAATGTACCTAAATTAGATAAATAAGCCATCCTTGACTATAGAGTTACTCCATAAATTATAATTTATATATAATCAAATATTTGGAGGTAGAAAAATGGAAAATCGTGTTGTATTAGTTACTGGTGGAGCAAGTGGAATTGGAAAAGGTATGGTTCGTATGTTTGCTGATAGAGGTTGCCAAGTTATTATTTTTGATGTTCAGGATGACAAAGGAGAAACTTTAGCAAAAGAATTATGTGATCAAGGAAAAAAGGTTGTTTATAAACATGTAAATTTATTTGATATTGATGAAATCAAAAATGCCTATGTATGGATAAAAGAACAATTTGGAAAATTAGATTATGCTATGAATAATGCAGGATTTGGTATTCCAGCAAAGCCACTTGATGAATGTACCAGTGAAGAAGTTAATAAAGTAATTGGAATTTGTTTAATTGCTGTTACAAATTGTATGATTGAAGAAATAAAAATAATGAAAGAAAATGGTTTTGGGCGTATTGTCAATACGACATCTGGTGCTGGATTATTAGGAATCAAAGGAAACTCAGTTTATTGTGCAGCTAAGCATGGTGTTGTGGGTGTTACAAAAGCAGCTGCTCTTGATTACGCAACATCTAATATTACTATTAATGCTATCGCACCAGGAACTATCGAAACTGAATTAGTAAATTCACTCAAAGAAATCGCTCCCGATGCTTATAAACAAGCAGAAGAATCAAATCCAAGTGGTCATTTAGGAAAGCCAGAAGATATTGCTAATGCTGCAGTATTCTTATGTGAAGATGCATCATCTTTTATAAACGGTGTTGTACTTCCTGTTGATAGTGGTTGCGTAGCTGGAAAATAATAAAACTAAATTCGCACAAAGGTATTGAATTATATTATATTCATAAATGCTTTGTTTTTCAAAACAACTAACTCTAAAAGTTAGAAAAGGTAAGGATCTCTCTCATCCTTACCTTTTCGTTTTGATGCAATTGTTCTCTAATTTGCGATCAAATTAGAGCATTACATATTTTAATATGCAAGTTCATTTCAAAGCATAGTAAACATTGTACTCATTTTCATTTTACAAAAAAACCCAAATCGAAATATCGATTTGAGTTTTTTGAATTTCTCTGAATAAACGTATAAATTAACGTTTTGAGAATTGTGGAGCACGACGTGCTTTTTTAAGACCATATTTTTTACGTTCTTTAACACGTGAATCACGAGTTAAGAATCCTGCAGCTTTTAATGTTGGTCTGTAATCGTCACCAGCTTGTAATAAAGCTCTAGCAACACCATGACGGATTGCACCAGCTTGTCCTGAGTACCCTCCACCATAAACATTAACAGTTACATCAAATTTGTCTTTAGTGTTTGTTAATTCTAATGGTTGATTAACGATCATGTTTAATACGTCTGATGCTAAATATTCTCTAGCTTCTTTTCCATTAATAACGAAGTTTCCTGTACCTGGTGTTAAGATAACACGTGCTACAGAAGATTTTCTTCTACCTGTTCCTCTATATTGTACGTTTGCCATTATCTTTCACCTTACCCTTTCACTTTCATTTCTACTGGATTTTGTGCTGCATGAGGATGTTTATCACCAGCATAAACAAATAATTTCATTCCTTGTTTTCTACCTAAAGTGTTATGTGGTAACATACCTTTAACTGCTGCTTCAACAAATCCTGTTGGATTTTGTTCTAAGAATTGTTTAGCTGTCTTAACTTTAAGACCACCTAACCATCCTGAGTGACGGTAATATTTAGTGTTTTCTAATTTTTTACCTGTCATAACTACTTTGTCAGCATTGATAATGATTACATAATCACCAGTATCAACATGTGGTGTGTAAGTAGGTTTATTTTTCCCTCTTAACACTGTAGCAACTTCTGAAGCTAAACGACCTAATGTTTGTCCAGCTGCGTCAACTACATACCATTTTCTTTCGATTGTGGCAGCATTTGCCATTGTTGTTTGTCTCATCTTTTTCTTTTCTCCTTTGTTTATCCTTACCGGGGACTTTAAAAGGTTTTTGCCTATGAAACCTTTTTAATTATATGAAATCACAATATCAATGTCAACAAAATAATGCGACAAAATCGAATATTTTTTATTCCCTGTATTGTAAAATGAAACTGGAATTAAGGAATTGATAACAAGGGGCATGCCCC
>NZ_JAJDKA010000072.1:0-12002 GCF_020589945.1 Faecalibacillus sp. MSK20_93
ATATTTTGAATTTTCAGTAATTATCTATGATAAACTATTTACTTATTCTTTATCCACATTTAATTCTATCATGTTTCTACATAATTTGATAATGATTTACTTATAAATCCAATTTTCATTTGTGCCATAACGATAATGCGAAGCACCACATACTTCCTCATTTCCTGCACAATGTCCTTCATCTAATAATTGATTAATTAAAATCTTTACTGAGTAATCGTTGCTATTATAGTAAGACTCATAATCTTTATAATCTATTGAATGTGTCAATTCTTTTCCACAATCACATTTAACCCAATATGTCACTCTTAAAATCTTTGTTTGTTCTTCCTTTTGAGGTTGTTGTGCATTAGTAGTATTTCCACTTGAGGCTGGCTGACTTGGTGTTACAGAAGAAGGCTGATTGCTTTCAACAGGTTGTACTGGTGTTTGTTTTGTTTCAACTTTCTTTTGTGTTTTATTTTCATTAGTATTTTGATTACTCGTTTTCTCTTGGGTTTGCACATCACTTTTTACAGATTCTTGATCTTCCTGAATCGTATTTTCTTCTGCTGTTTGTTTGGATGTATCATTTACACTTTTATCACTTTCATTGGTTTCATCTTTGGATACATCTTTTTTCTTTGATTTTTTTTTTGATACCTCTTTTTGTGAAATAATTACTTCTTTTTTGTTTTCTACATGGTTGTTCATTGGTAGTGCATTACAAACAACCAACAATGTAGATAATGCTAAAACTATAATATTGCTTTTTTTCATATATTCTCATCTCCTCTACTCATTATCATCATTAAATTTGTACAAAGTCTATACTTGTATTTATTGCTTATCAGAGCTACCATTACCTTTATTGACTTGAAAAAAGTACATTGTAGCAATTCCTATAAATGCACCTATTTGCATTGAAACAATAGATATGATTATTTCTTTCATTGTACCACCTTCTTTCATAAAAAAAGATAGTAAATCTTCTGATCTACTATCTTATCATTCATATTCACTTTTAAAAGCATTACACTATTTCAATCCAACATAAATAATCGGCAATCTTCACTTTCATTCCATCCAAGATATGTACTCTTTGTATTGGACTTACTAACGAATCTAGTGTTCTCCAAAATACTTTTTCACTTAATTCGTTGTTGTTAATATAAAATTTCATTTGGTTTCCTGCTTTCTTTTAATGACATCCATTTTACCTCATCTTTGAAGTAAAAAATAGCGATTTTTAGGTAGTGACACCCTTTTATATGGGTGACATCCACGTAAATCGCTATTTTTTGATTCTTTAAAATATCTTAAAAAACGTTGATTTCATCGGCTTTTTTTCGATGACATCCATTTTAACTCTTAATTTTGGTGGAGATGGCGGGAATCGAACCCGCGTCCAAAAGCAATTCCTCCAAAGCGTCTACAGTTTAGTCCATTGAATAATTTAACTTGGCTACAATCAACGAACAATTTTACACCAAGCGATTCTTTAAATTTTCGTGGTTAAAGTCAAGACTCCTTCAACCCTTATCCTAAAAGTTATAATACTAACAAATAGCTATAGGCTCACTAAATGTTAGCAGCTTTCATGTCTATGTCGACTAAGCGAAAGCGTAATTAGTTTGTCTGTTTCCAGTTATTTTTTGTTTGAGTTTAACGTACTCCAACGACTGCAGCTAAGGTCAAACATACCCCTGTCGAATCCAAGACATCCCCAGATTAGTAGTAATTTTTAAGAGACTTTTCGATATCTCTTTTTGCAGCTTTTTCTTTTAGATCATTACGTTTATCATAAAGCTTTTTACCTTTAGCAAGCGCAATTTCTAATTTAGCTTTAGATCCACTAAAATACATTTTAGTAGGTACGACAGTTAAGCCACCTTCTTTTAACTTATTAGTTATTTTAAGGATTTCTTTTTTATGAAGCAAGAGTTTTCTTGTTCTTCTTGCTTCATGATTAAAGATATTTCCATGATCGTAAGGAGCGATATGCATGTTTTCTACATAAACTTCGTTATTTTTGATTCTTACAAAAGAATCTTTTAAATTCACATTACCTAAACGCACAGATTTAATTTCAGTTCCTTTTAATTCAATACCTGCTTCATAAGTATCTAACAAGAAATAATCATGATGTGCTTTTTTATTTTGAGAAATGATCTTCATACATATCACCACCTTTTCTATCTTCTTTTTCTTTTAAACTTTTGTTTTGGCTTTCTATCTCGTCGCTTATTTATTATAACAGTTTTTTTCTTCTTTTTGTTAGATTTCATACCAACAATTTGAAAATCTATTGTTTTTTCTCTTTTTGAAGCAGCTGAAACCTTAATTTTGACTTTATCAGACATCTTAAATCGTCTTCCAGTTCTTTTTCCAATTAATTGTAGATTTATGTCATCAAAATAATAGAAATCATCTACAAGATCTTCCATACGAATTAATCCTTCAATCGTATTTGGAAGTTCAACAAACATACCAAAGTTTGTAATTGAAGAAACAATTCCTTCAAAGGTTTCACCAATATGGTCTTCCATATATTCAGCCATCTTCATATCATCTACTTCACGTTCAATATCAATTGCTTTTCTTTCAAGCGAAGAAGCTTGATCAGCAACATTTTGCATAATAGAAGCAAAATGGAAAAGAGTTTCTTGATCTAATTTCTTTTTAAATAAATACGTACGTATCAAACGATGAACCATTAAATCAGGATAACGTCTAATTGGTGATGTAAAATGTGTATAATATTCATCTGCTAAACCAAAATGTCCTAAACATTGTTCATCATATCTTGCCTTTGCCATGCAACGAAGAAGTAATGTAGAAATAATCACATGTTCATCTGTTCCTTTACTTGCTTCAACGATTTTACTTAATTCTTTAGAATGAATATCTTCTAACGAACCTTTTATTGTATAACCTAGAGTTCTAGAAATTGTAGAGAATTTTCTTAATTTATCTACCTTAGGATTTTCATGAACACGATAGATAAATGGTAAATCAAGCCATTTAAAATGTTTTGCAACTGTTTCATTAGCAACTAACATAAATGATTCAATAATACGGTCACTTTCTCCACGTTGTCTTAAAACAACATCTGTTGGTTTACCTTTTTCATCAACTAATACTTTAGCTTCATTTGTATCAAAATCGATTGCTCCACGATCTTCTCTTGTTTTTTGTAAAATTTCAGCAAGTTCTTTCATTAAGAAAAATAAATCACATACATGGCTATACTCTTCTTGTAGTTTTTCATCCCCTGCAAGTATTTTATTAACATTATTATAAGTCATTCTTTCAGTTGAATTAATAACTGATTCAACGATATCATGATCAATGACTTCTCCTTGAGGGGTAATTTCCATAAAACATGAAATTGCAAAACGATCCACATGAGGATTGAGTGAACAAATTCCATTAGATAATTTATGAGGAAGCATTGGAATAACACGATCCACTAAATAAATAGAAGTTCCTCTTGCAAGTGCTTCTTTATCTAATTCAGATCCTTCTTCTACATAATAAGAAACATCAGCAATATGTACCCCTAAATAATAATTTCCATTCTTTAATCTTCTTAAAGAAATTGCATCATCTAAGTCCTTGGCATCATCACCATCAATCGTAACAATCGTTTCATTTCTTAAATCAGTTCTTGTTTTAGCTTCTTCTTGATCAATGTCATTTTCAATTGATTCGATTTGTTCATAAACTTCTTTAGGAAATTCAACATGTGCTTCATGTTGAGAAACAACAGATAAAATATCAACCCCTGGATCTCCTACATGTCCTAAAATTTCTACGACATTTCCTTTTAAATAAGGTTTATACGTTTTAATTTCAACAACAACTTTATGTCCAGCTACTGCACCATGACTATGTGCATGATCTATATAAATAGGTTGTGTAAACTTTTGATCATCCGCATCAAAGACAAGTTCTCTTTTAGCGTTTTTCAACAGCCCAACAAGTCTTGTTTGTCCTCTTTCAATAACTTTAACAATTCTACCTTCTTGACGCGATCCTGTTTGATGCTTTTTAAGTTCAACCATGACTGTATCCATATTAAAAGCATCTTTTAAATCTCTTGAAGAAATAAAAATATCATCACTTTCTTCATCAATAATGACAAAACCAAAACCTCTTTTATTAATATGTAAAACACCTACAATATAATTAGAATTTTCTATTAATAAATATTCATTTTTATCATTTCTTACAATTTTACCCTCATCTTCTAATTGATTTAAAGCTTTAAGCAAAACTGTAAAACCTTCACTATTATTTAGATCTAATACATGTTGTAATTCATGAATTGATCTTTCTTTATCTTTTAATATATCCAAAATTCTTTCTTTCATCTTCTCACCTCCAAAAAAAATAGGACGCCTTGCGTCCTATTATTCATTAATTCATACGTAGTAGAATTGCAATCACGAAGAAGGCAATACTCAAAATCATTGTCATTCTAGACATTACTAAATCAACACCACGTTCTTTTTGTTCAGCAAAAAGATTTGAACTTTGACCAGTTAATGCATTAACAATATCATCTGATTTTCCACTTTGTAATAAACATAATATAATAAGAGCAACGGAAATAATAACCATAGCAACCTTTAAAATTGTTTCAAACATATTTTTAACCTCCTTCGATTAATTTAATACATTGCATAGCAAATATTATCATAAAAAGCTCATAAAAACAACATAATTTTAAAATAACTTATGCATTATCTAACCCACAAACATAGTAACGATCTTCTACCCTTACAACCGTTACATTGACTGTCGAATTTAAGCCTTCAATTTCTTCATTAAACGTTAATGAAATCAAAATATTATAATAATCATTATCCTCTAATCCAGCAATTGTTACCTTTGAAGGTGAATAAGATATAATATTATATTTTAAAACCTCTAATTCTGGATATTGATTTTTATAACTATAAAATGATGTTTGTGCATATTGACTAAAGTTTTCCACCATTTCAGGATACATATAATCAACACCACCTATTTCATTTTTTTTCTTATCTACAAAAGTATAATAATCACACACAAAATAAGCAGCCACTAATTGACATTCATCTTCTTCATCTTTATTTTTATAACTTGTATCTAGTCTTGCATAAATATTATTTAATAGTTCGCTATCTCCAGATTTAGTGTATGGAGATTGTACTGTTTCAGTTTTTATTGGTAAAGGCGTATCTTTAGATGTCATAAAATAACCAACACCTACAATCATAAGTAAAAAACATAGCGCAATAATTAAATGATCTCTCATGGCTTTTTGAGGAGATCTTCTTTTACGATAACGATCTAAAAATTTAATTTTTGGTAATTTATCAGAATCAATAAAAATATTTACAATTGTTAAAATTGGTTTATATTTTCTAGAAATCATATCTGTTACTTCTACAAATATTTCAAACATAATCATTAAAGCAATAAATAAAATTGTTCCTGCAGTTGGATTATAATAATATAAATAAGATGAAAGCGAAAATAAGAAAGTGACTAAATAAAGCACTAAAACACTTTTTCTTTGTCCTAATTTTAATTTAAACATCAAATTATGATGTAAATGTCCTCGATCCGCTTCACTAAATTTTTTATGATGTATTTTTCTTCTTAAAATTGCTATTAAAGTATCCATGATTGGAACCATTAAAACAATAATTGGGGCTCCTAAAGTAAAAAAAGCAGAAGCATTGTATCCAAATCCTAATAAAGAAATAACTGAAATCATGAAACCTATATATAAAGCTCCACAATCCCCCATAAAAATTTTTGCTGGATGAAAATTAAAAAACAAAAAGCCCATAATACTTCCAGCAAGAATGAGTGATAAAGAAGCAATGTCACTTCTTCCAGATAATAAAGAAGTCATTGAGATAGTAACAAGGACAATAATTGAAATACCTGCAGATAACCCATCTAACCCATCAATTAAATTAATCGCATTAGTAATTCCTACAATCCAAAATAAAGTAACAATCCCTGAAAGAAATGTCATCGCATCACTTGGGAAATATCCAAATCCTTTTATATAGATTTCTCCATAAACAATGACAATCAACGCCGCAATGACTTCAAAAATTAATTTTACTTTAGGGGATAAATCATGACTATCATCATAAAGCCCTACCATAAAAATTATAAATCCTGCAACCATAATAGCATTTATTTGATGATCTGCTTTCAAAAATAAGGCTGATCCTATAAGTGAACTTAAATAAATGGCATAGCCACCAATACGTGCTATTTCATGTTTATGAACTGTTCTTTTATTCATATGTGCAACAATTCCTAATTGATTTCCAGCTTTAATTACAAGTGGAATCATTAAAGCTGAAATGATTGTTGTTACAACAAATGAAAGAATGACCGTCAGTGACATTTTGCCACCTCCTTTATGCCTATATTATTCATTATTTTTTAGTAAATTTCAACTTTTAAATAGCTCTAAGACTTGTATTTGGACAAAAACTTGTCTATACTAGTATATAAGGAGGAATATGTTTATGCATAGTTTAGGAATCTCTGTTTATCCAGATAAAAGTGATATTAAAGAAGTCTATGATTATATGGAAACTGCTGCTAAATTAGGTTTTACTAGAATCTTTACTTGTTTTTTATCGATTCCAGATGATAAAAGAGAAAGTTATTTAAAAGAATTTAAAGGATTCATGGATAAAGCTCATGAATTAGGATTTGTTGTTGCTGCTGATACAAATCCAGAAGTATTTAAATTAATTGGAGCTACTCCAAATAATTTAAAACCATTTGCAGATTTAGGATTAGATATTATTCGTTTGGATGGTAACTTTGGTACTCAAGGAGATATCGCTGTTACTAGAAATCCTTATGGTATTAAAATCGAATTCAATGCAAGTATGGATGCTGGTGTTGATTTATTAATTAAAAATGGTGGAAATAAAGACCAAATTATTATGTGTCATAACTTCTTCCCAGAAAGATATACTGGGCTAGATTTTGATTTATTCCAACAATTCAATAAACAATGGAAAGCATTAAATCTTCATACAGCTGCCTTTGTTTCAAGTCACAATGATCCAACAATTGGTCCTTGGGAAGTTTTCTGTGGTTTACCTACAGTAGAAATCATGAGACCTTTACCAATTGAAGTACAAGCAAGATATTTATTAGCTACTGGTGATGTTGATGATATTATCATTGGTAACTATCCAGCAAGTACAGAAGAATTAGAAGCATTATCAAAAATCAACTTCCAAGCTTTAGAATTACGTGTTGATGAAGTACCAGAAATTACTGATAATGAAAAATACATCATGTATGAATTTGCTCCACACTGGGATCGATACGATCATTCATCATTTATGTTAAGATCAAGTTTCCCAAGACTTCAATTCAAAAACCAAGCAACTGTTCAAGATTCAGGATTTGGTGATAAAAAAGAAGCTAAAGAAGACAAATCTATTCCACATCATGACTGTGGTAAAAAAGTATTTACGCGTGGTGATATCTTAGTGGTTAACGATAACTTAGCTCATTATCGTGGTGAATTAGAAGTTGTTTTAACTGAAATCCCAAATGATGGTGAAAGAAACTTAATTGGTAAAGTAAAAGATGAAGATTTAGGTTTATTAGATTTCATTAAACCAGGTCAACATTTCAAATTTATTAAATAATTTAAATGAGGTTCAAAACGAACCTCATTTTTAATCTATTGTTTTTAAATATTCTTCTAAACCGTTTTCATCTACATGACCAATCACTTCATCAGCCACATCTTTTAACTCTTTAACAGCATTTTTCATAGCAATTCCATGACCTACATATTTAATCATTCCTAAATCATTTAAGCCATCTCCAAAAGCATAACTATGATCTTTATCAATATTCAAATGTTCTAGAACTTTTTCTACACCCGTTGCTTTAGAAGTATCTAAAGCACATATTTCAAATGAATTAGCTGTTCCGTGATGATCAAAATAAAATTTATCAGCAATATAATCAATAATTTTATCATGATCTTTTTTAGCACTTATTTCTATTTTTAAAGTACGATGCATTACTTCTTCTTTATCAAAATTTGTTATTAATTTTTCATGACGAATATCACAAATTTTAAAGAATTCAATAAAATTATGATAAGCAGGATCAATATAACAATCTGTTGCTGTTTCATAATTATATTCACAATCAACACTTTCTAACATTTTCATTAAACCAACCACTTTTTCATAGGGAATTCTATTTTCAAAAATAATTTTATGATTTAATTCCACATGCGCTCCATTACATAAGACAAAACCATCAAATCCAGCCTCAATAACTTGATTAGAAATAAACGCTAAAGGTCTCCCTGAAGCAACAAATAAATAATGCCCAGCATCTTTTAATCTCTTAAGTTCCTTTTTTACTCCTTCAGGGATTTTTAATTCACTATTTAATAATGTTCCATCTATATCAAAAAATAATACTTTTTTCACCATTTTCACCTCAGATGAGATTGTATCATTTTTAACTATTCAATTTGTATAATTTCTAGATAAGAAAAAAACTGTTCAAAAAGAACAGTCTATTTCATATAGTGTAAGTTTTCTAACATCACACCGCATCCATTAGCAACACAATTTAATGCATCATCTGCTACGAATACAGGAACATTTAATTCAGATTCTAATAATCTATCTAAACCAGTTAATAAAGCTCCTCCACCTGTTAAGAAAATACCACGTGATACGATATCAGCAGCTAATTCTGGTGGTGTTTGTTCAAGAACATGTTTAGTTTCTTTAACAATTGTTGCACAAGTTTCTCTAAGTGCTAATTCAGTTTCGTTTGATGTAATAGTAATTGTATGTGGTAATCCAGTTACTAAGTCTCTACCACGTACTTCAAATGTTTTATCAGATGATCCTTTTACAGCAGAACCAATTTCTAATTTAATTTGTTCAGCAGTACGATCTCCAATTAATAATTTATATTTATCTTTAACAAATTTAATAATGTCCGCATCCATGACGTCACCAGCAATTTTTAAAGATGAACTTGTTACAATATCACCTAAAGATAATACTGCAATATCAGTAGTTCCTCCACCGATATCAATAACCATATTACCTGTTGGTTTATTAATTTCAAGACCAGCTCCAATTGCTGCTACTTTTGGTTCTTCTTCAATAAATACCTTTTTAGCTCCACATCTTTCAGCAACATCTCTAATTGCTGATTTTTCAATTGAAGTGATGTTAGATGGACAACAAATCAAGATTGTTGGTCTAGCAAAAATTCCTTTTAAATTTAATTTATTAATAAAATGAGTTAATAAGATTTCAGTAATTCTAAAATCTGCAATAACTCCATCTTTTAATGGTCTAATTGCTTGAACCCTACCAGGAGTTTTACCTAACATATCTTTTGCCTCTTGTCCTACAGCTAATGGCTTTTTAGTTTCTTCATCTATTGACACTACTGAAGGTTCATTGACTACAATACCTTCACCTTTGACATAAATTAATATATTTGCAGTACCTAAATCGATACCAATTTCTTTTGATAATGCCATTATTTCTCCTCCTTGTATGTTTTTTCCTCAATATTGTATCACGATTTTATTGAATTACAAGGCAAAAAAACAAAAGACACTAATTTTTTTATAAATATAAATTTATCATGATGACGTCTTAATTTTTTCAATTTTTTGATTAAAATATTTATCAGGATTTACAGTTTTATCATCAATTGAAACAATAAAATGTAAATGTTTTTTTAATGTTGATTGATAAACATTATTTCCTGCTTTTCCAATAACATCTCCTTGTTTCACTTGATCTCCTTTTTCAACTTTAATATCATCTAAAGATTGATAAATTGTTTGAATACCTTTTTGATGTTCAATCGTAACAATCCACCCTAATAAAGAATCATTTTCTTTTCTAATAACAGTCCCACTTGCACTCGCATAAACATCAAAGCTTTCATTATCCTTTGTATAATCAATCCCATCATTAGGACGATAGACTCCTTCAAAATAAACAAGTGCTTCTTCTAATTTTTTATCATCTAAAGACGTATCATAAAAACCCTTACTTACTTTAACATCATCATTAACTGGTTTTTTTAAGATTTCACTTCCTTGATTTTTATTTTCATCTTTTGTTTCTACCGAAACTACTGGTACATCCTCGAATGGTTTTAAATTCTTAACAATTTCCTGAATAACACCAGCACCTATTAAAAATAATAAAAGTGAAGTCATAAAAATAAATGTTTTTTTATTCCTCTTCAATAATCCTTTCATGCTTTTCACCTCTTAAGAAGTGTAACCATAAAATCATTCTTTATTCTTTGAAATCTCTACTCCTTGATAATAGTGTTTTAAAATAGCTTGATAATTATATCCTTCCTTTGCCATTCCTTGTGCACCATATTGAGACAACCCAACTCCATGTCCACATCCTTTAGTCACAAAAATATAAGAATTTCCTTCTTTAACTATTTCAAAATCACTTGAAGACAATTGTAGTTTTTCTCTTACTTCCCTACCACTATATTGTTTTTGATTAATAAGAATAGATTTAACTCTCCCACTAGGATAGTGTTCTAAAAAACGATATTGAAACGAACCTCCAAAAAGTGAATTAAGCTGTGCTTTAGTATATTTTACTTTTCTTATAAACTGAGGATCATATTCTTGATCCCAATGTGAATCTACAGAAACCAAATACGGTTGACTTGAACCTTTAAAATAGTTTTCTACATTTTCGCTTTTTCCATTACTGCTTGAATAAAAAAGAGCTGAAATACACTTTCCTTGGTAAGTTAAGATTTCCCCCTTAGTTTCTACAATAGCTTTTTGAACTTTCTCTTTATATTCTTCATAATGATCACTCCATGAAACCTTCATCTTTTCATCATCTAGATAAACTTGTGTATTGGTTGTATTATCTACACTTAATAAACGCGAATAAACAAAAGTTCGACTTGCGACAACTTGTGCTTTAATTGCTTCAAGTTCAAAACTTGCCGGCATTTCTCCAGCAACGACCCCCAATAAATAGTCATCTAAAAGAATTTTTTGTGTATTATCTCCAACTTGTACACTTACATAAACATCTTCATTTTCTTTTCCTTTATATAAAGAATCTTTCTCTTTGGTTGGTTGATACAACAAAATAATCGCTAATAAAATAAATAGAATAAGTAATAATTTAAAAAAAATAGTTTTCATATTTTAATATATGAAAACTTAAATTAAAAATGTATTGTTACAAAATCTAAAATAAAAGATGCAAATAAATAACCCAAAGATACAGAAGCAACAAGATATAAACAATAAAATTGTTTTAATTTCCCCTTAAGAATATATTTTTCATAATGAAAACAACTTAACCCATACATTGAAGATAAAATAGAAAACAAATAAACAATTAACTTTAATATCTGATATGACATATATTTCTCCTCATATAACCCATTAATCTGCATATAATAAACAGGGTGATCGTTTTGACAAATAAAACTTTACAATATCTTATCTATAATCGACTCTATTCAGCAAGTATGTACGAACTTCTTGCAACCCAAGCTCCTACAAATATATTACAAACTCAGATGAAACTTTACCAAGAAGAAACACTTAATAATGTTTCTTATCTTGATCGTTATTATCAAGAATTAAACACATCAAGTTATCATCCAATTGTAAAAGAGCCTGTTAATCAAGGAAGTTTTAAAAAAAATATATATTGGATGTTAGAGTATGAAGGATCAAGCACGAAAATATTTTGCAGTGAAAGTTTTAACGCGAATAACGACGAACAAATAAAAAACCTAACCTCCCATATTTCTTCTATAATTGATCAAAGAAACACAAAACTAACAAATATATATTTGAATATACTTGATGAAGAAATCGCAAATAAATAAAAAACATCACCGAAGTGATGTGATTTACAAATGGTGACTCGTACGGGATTCGAACCCGTGAATGCATGCGTGAAAGGCATGTG
>NZ_JAJDKA010000073.1:0-11715 GCF_020589945.1 Faecalibacillus sp. MSK20_93
CCCACGCAGTGATCCGAGAGCGACTGTTGGAAAAGTCGTTTTGCCACGACCTATCCTCACAGAATAATGATACGTCCGCATGGTGCGGTTCTGCCCACAAGAATGGGAATAGTTGAGATACTAACGGAGCTTTCCAAAGCCGTCTGCCTGCTTATATATAAGTAAAAACTGCTAAACAGCAAAGCAAAGGGGGTATATCTATTGAATGATTTAGGAAATAAGCAGACAACAGTATGTTCCGATTATTTGGAAGCGGTCAAGTCAATCAATACCGACAAGGCTCTTTCCAACACAGAACGTCTATCTGCCTGCATAGAGGAATTAAACAATCCCTACTGCTTCTTATGTGGTAAAACACTTGTAAAAGTCGTGTTTAACGAGGATGCTCCAACGCTTGATTTTTGCTTGATAAATTACTTCAAGAGCCTAAAAAGTTACTGAAAAAATGGGCGAAATATGGTATAATAAAAGAGTGATAAATGACTTTTCTAATAGGAGAAATCAATATGCCGAGAGTTAGAAAAGTTAAAAAATCAAATAGCAAAAATCACATGGTATGGAGAATTGCCGTATATATCCGATTATCAAAGGACGACGGCAACGACGAAAGTTTAAGTGTTACGAACCAGAAAAAGATTATCCGTGAATACTTGGAAAATTTCTTTGAAGAAGAATATATCCTTGTGGATATTTATATCGACGACGGTATCAGCGGTACAACTGATGACGCAAGAACTGAATTTATCCGCATGATTGATGATGTGAAAGCTGGTCTTGTGAATTGTATTATTTGCAAGACATTAGCACGAACATTCAGAAATTATGCAGATCAAGGTTATTATTTGGAAGAACTTTTTCCACTTTATAACACAAGATTTATCTGTCTGGGAAGTCCGTCATTTGACACTTACAAAAATCCAGAGTCGATTACAGACGGTATGGACGTTCCGATTACGGGATTGATGAATGACCGTTATTCAGCAAGAACTTCTAATGATGTTCGACGTACCTTTAATATGAAACGTCGTAATGGCGAGTTTATCGGGGCTTTCGCTCCTTATGGATATAAGAAAGACCCAACAAATAAAAATTGCCTTATCATTGATGAAGTCCCTGCACAAGTGGTACGGGATATTTACCGCTGGTATGTAGAGGACGGTATGAGTAAAATCGGTATTGTAAGACACTTGAACGAATTAGGCGTACCTACACCTATGGACTACAAACACAGTCAAGGCTTGAACCTCAAAACACCTAATCAAGCAAAGAATGACGGTATGTGGGGCATTTCAACGATAGCTAGAATTTTAAGTAATCGAATGTATATCGGAGATATGGTACAAGGGAAACAGCGAGTAATCAGCTATAAGGTTCATAAAGCGATAGCAACGCCAGAGAGTGAATGGTTTATCGTAGAGAATACTCACGAACCTATTATTGACAAAGTAACCTTTGAAATGGCACAGTCTTTATCTCAACGTGATACCCGTACTGCTCCTACAAAAAGAAATGTCTATCTGTTTTCTGGTTTCCTACGTTGTGCAGATTGTGATAAGAGCATGACAAAGAAAACCAACAAAAAGAACATGGCAAACGGAGAAACCAAAGAATATACTTATTATGTGTGTTCTACTTATGCTTTAAAAAATAAAGATAAGTGTAGCCGTCATAGCATTTCATTAGAAGATTTGACAGAAGCCGTACTCAATGCAATTCAAGTACAAATTTCTCTTGTTTGTAACATGGCAGAGGTAATCACAGAAATCAATAAGCAAGAAGCTGTATGTAACCAGTCCTTGCGATTGACAAAGCAATTACAAACCAAAGAACATGAGCTTGAAAAGATTACTAATGTCATAGACAATTTGTATATGGACTGGAAGTGTGGCGAGATTACCAGAGCTGAATATGTAAGAATGAAAGCCAAATTTGAAGCAAAGGCAGACAGCATGAAAAATGCGATTGTCAATCTTAAAGCCGAGATTGAGCTTTCCTCAAAAGGCGTAGGCAATAATGACCCTTACCTACAAATGTTCTTGAAACATAAGAACATAACCGAGTTAAACCGTGGAATATTAGCTGAATTGATTGATACAATCTATATCCACGAAAACAACGAAATTACAATTAAGTTTAATTTTGCAGACCAGCATAAAAGATTGTTAGACTTTATCTCAAACAATCAAAACACATCTAAAAAAGAGGGACGTGTTTATACACTACCCTCACTATCTAAATCTACATTAGCTGTTTAAAAATTTTTGTCTATATATCTATGCACCGTTAGGACCAATTAATCCATAGATTCCAGATGATAAATGTAAAGTAATATGATCTAATGCTTTTTTGTTTTTATAATACTTTGATAAATCATTTATATAAATATTCATTACTTTACCACCAATGAAGTACTTTCTTCTGGAAGATTACTTGAAAGAGGAATAGCAATAGCTTTTACATTTTTTGTTTTATTTCCTGGTTTATAGCTTAATACTGCACTTTTGTTTTTAGGAAGTTCTATATGGTAGCTAGATACAGGTTTTAAATCTTCTAATACCCAAAGAATATAATTATCAGAAATACCACTCATTTTTATAGTAATAGGTTTATTTTTCTTAAAATTACCTTCTAGATTATTAGGAAATTGAATAAGTAAATTATTATCAAAATAACCTTCTTCATCATGTTTTAATAAATCAGATGTATAATCAATTAAATCATAATTATTATTTAAATCTATAGGATTATTAGCAGTATCTTGATGAATATCAATAAAAGTAGTACCACAAGCCATCATATGTTGCTTATTAGTAAGTTGTTTAAGAGAATCAACAATTTCATAATCAGCTATTAAAAAAGCATGCATATAAAGATGATCACCTTTACTACCAGTATTAGGCATAATAGAAACATGCTCAGTTTTATTAGTGTCTTTCTTTCCTTTAAATGTGTAGACTAAACTTTCTTTATCTTCATGCTTAATCATTTGAGGAATACCATTAATAAATATCATTAAACCAAAATTTGCATCTCTACCTACAACTTCATAATCGTAATTAATATCTACATCATTACCATCAAAACTATAACCATCTTCAATATGATGCAATCCAAAACCTACTTTTAAATCAACTGTTTCTTGATTGTTATTCTTTTTGATTGTTATATTTTCTTGTTTGGTACTACATCCAACAAGTAAAAATATACAAAACATACTGAGCATTATTTTTTTCATTCTGTTACCTCTCTTCTTATAAAAGTAGTTTTCTCATTCTGTTTACCTATAATAAATAATTGATGATCAACATATTCAGCAAATAAAATATTATCTAGCTCATTAAAATCATATTTTACATTATTAAAAATAATATAAGGTTTCCAATCATCAACACTTCCTTTTTCTGTAATAAGAATCTTTCCATTACTTAAATAACAATTTACAGAATTTTCATAATTAAGTCCTAAATCATTAAATCCATTATCATAATAAACAGCAATCTTATCCTTATTAGCACCATAGCCTTCATCTTGATTATGAATAATACTTTTATCTTTAAAAGAACTTAAAGTAACTTGAGGACTATTATATAAACTATAAGTTTGATGATTTATATCTATTACCCCATAACATCCAGAAGTTTGTTGACCTTGTTTTAAATATGTTCCACCAGTATAAATAAGGGTTTTATCATTTGTGAAAGCTAATTCCCATATAGCATTTAATTTTCTAGGTGTATCATCTAAAGTAAGAACAGTACTAACTAAGCGAGAATTTCTATCTAATAATAAAACGCTTTCTGTATCATAATTCATTTTTACACATGAAATAAATTGACCAGATGATGAAATAGCTAAACTATCATATTCAAATTCATCAAAAAAATTATTTAAATCAATATGATTTTTAAGTTTATGATTTTGAAATAAGAATAAAGTGTCTGTTAGTTGAATAGCATATATATCTTGAAGAACATGTATTTTAGCTTTATTAACAGGCACATCAAAAATCATTGTGTTTAATAATTCTTTATTTTTTTCTATAGAATAATCATAAACATATGTTTGATTATTTTTTTTATAAACGAATATTAAATTATGATCTATGATTTTAAAATCAATGATTTCATATTTTGATAATTGTTGGTAATCTTGAGTTTTCTTAACTGTTTTTACTTTATGATTATTTGTGGTTTGACAACCACATAGTAATATGACTAAAAAAATTATTATTATTTTTTTCATAGTTAACCTCACTATAGAAAATATCATTTCTGATATATTTAATAGATATTATCGAGAAATGATATTTATTAATTTAATATTGTGTAGATGTATAAACATGATATCCAGTTGTATGAATAGCATCATGTGTTCCATAAAATGTAACTTTAGTTCCAGTATATCCCCAACATTCTAATGTATCTCCAACACCAGAACTATTTGCATGTTGGTTTTGAGTAGAACCAATATTAGCGCCAGTGCTAGTTTTTTTAGCTTCTATTTTTATTTTGATAGATTTAACATTTTGACCAATAGTGGTACCACCTTCACACAATTTAGATGATCCACTATTATAAGGAGATATAAATCCTTTTAATGTACCATAGGGTGTTGATTTTGTTGTTGATTTAGCAGCGGATACAGAGTTTACATTTCCAAATGCCATAAGTAATGCGAAACTTAATGTTACAAATAATTTAATTTTATTTTTTTTCATAATTTAATATTCCTTTCATTAGTTTAGGTTGACGTCTACCTTAGTTTTATTATATCTTATATTACTACATTGTCAATAATACCTTTATAATAATAGTATGGTAATTATAATATTATAATGCTATAATTATTTTGGTGATAAAATTATGGCAAAATCAAATAGCTTTTTTAATATTGATATGCTTGTTTTAAGTTTGTTAAAAGTAAGTGATTGCTATGGATATGAATTAGTAAAAAAAATCAAAGAAGTTTCAAATAATACATTAGATATAAAAGAAGGTACACTTTATCCCGTAGTGCATAACCTATTGAAAAAAGAATACATTTCTAGTCGAGATGAAATAGTAAATAAAAAAGTAAGAGTTTATTATCATATTGAACCTATAGGAAGAGACTATCTAGAAAAAACAATTACTGATTTTAGAAAAAATATTAAAGGTGTATTCGATATTATTGAATATGGTGAGGTGGAAAAAAATGAATAAAGATTCAAAAAAATTTATTAAATATGTAAAAAGAATAATTCCTATCCATTCAAAAGATAAAAGAGAATTTATCTTATTATTATCTCAAAGAATAAAAGAATTTTCAGATGATTTAGAGAGATGTACTTATCAGGATATTGTAAATGAATTTGGTACACCTAATGAGGTTGCAGGATCTTATATTGAAAATATGGAAAGTAATGAACTCATAAAAAAACTAAATAGGAAAAAGTTATTTAAATATTTTCTTTTAACACTTCTAATTTTAATAACTCTATTATGGGGATTTAAAATGTATAGATTAAATCAATTATATGAAGAAGCAAAATCAGAAACACATGGTTATATTACTGAAGAAATTATTAAATAAAAGTAGAAAATTTATGAAAAAAATTATATTATTTTTAAGCTTATTTTGTATTTTATGCATACCTTCACAAGTAAATGCTTATAATTATGAAAATATTTCACAGATAGAATATTTGGAAGATGGTTCGTATATTGAAACAACTATATTTGTATCTAATGATTATGCTAGATCTCAAAAAACTGCTAGTAAAATTGCTAGATATAATAGTAGTACGGGCGTTCAACAATGGTATGTAACTGTAACTGGAACGTTCTCATATGGGAATGGATCAGCAAAATGTATTTCATCATCAGTTAAGTCAGGTGTATATAATAATAAATGGGCTATTTCGAGTAAATCTGCTTCTAAATCAGGAGCAACAGCAATAGCATCTGCAACAGCAAAACATAGCTATGATAATACAGCTTATGAAACAAAAAAATTAACTGTTAGGCTTACTTGTAGCTCTACAGGAGTATTATCATAATAATTGAATAGCATTACAAGGTAAATATCAGATTTCATTAAGTTATATAGCATTTGTCATTTTATATAATTGTATGTTTATAATTATATTTAAGTATTTGTTATTTATTGTTTTTGATATGAATTAACTATCCAGTATTAAAATATAATCCTCAGCTCATAAGTAAAAAAGGAACGGCAGAACATGGAATTGGTTTATCAAGTGTAAAATCAACTTTAAAAAAATATAAATCTGAAATATCTTTTTCAGAAGATAAATATTGGTTTACTGTTCTTATAGTTATTGATAAATACGAATATATTCATTAGTATTCATTTAAAAGAAATTGTTCATCTACAATTTCTTTTTTGTTATAATGTGGTAAATGAGGTAATGATATGAAAAAAACAAAAGAAACAATTATTGATGCTTTTTGGCAATTATTAGAAGAAAAACCATTTAATAAAATAACGGTTCAAAACATTGTCGAACGCTGTCATTTAAATAGAAATACATTCTACTATCATTTTCAAGATATCCCTAATTTAGCAGAATATACTGTTAAATCATGGGCAGATCAAATTATTCAAAATAACTATGAATTTGGTTCACCAATGACATGTCTTGTACCACTTATAGAAGAATGTAATCAACATAAAAAAGCTTTTCAACATCTTTATAATTCATCACAAAAAGATGAGTTTATTACCTATATGAATCATGTAGCTTTACATATTGTAAAAATGTTTATGAAACAATCTTCTCATTATGTTTTACGAAGTGAACAAGAAAAAGAAACACTTATTCATTTTTATAAATGTTTAATGATAGGTATTCTTATTGATTGGTTAGAAGCACAAGGTGATTATGATTTAAAACCATTTGTTGAACAAATATTTCATTTAATAGAAACAACAATACAGGCTCATTAGGAACCTTTTTTGGTTAATTCTTTTATTTTGTCCATTTTATGTTGATATAAATAAGATTATAGTAAAAGTAGAAAGAAGGAATGAATATGAAAACTTTAAATAAAGTAAAAATGAGTATATGGATTAATGCCTTAAGTGCAATAGTGATAGGTATATTATTTTTAATAAATCCTCAAGAATCTTTTCAAATTATTACAATACTTGCTGGTATTATTATTACTTTTACAGGAATTATTGATTTTATTTATTATTTTAGTGGTTGGTTAGATATTTATTTTATGAAGAATACATTATTGAGTGGTATTTTAAAATGCGTATTAGGTATCTTTGTATTAACACATATATCAATAATGACAACATTCTTTTCTTATATTTTTAGTTTATATATCATTATTAGTGCCATCTATTGTTTTGAAGCTTATACCTTTATTAAATCAATGGTTAGTTATTCTTTAACTTTTGATTATATTATTGTTACAATTTTAATTTTTACAGGACTTGCAATGTTCTTTTTGAGCCCAAGTACAGTCATTTCCTCTGCTTTTGTGATAGGAATTTTATTCCTTATTAATGGTATTGGAAACTTATTTATTGCTTTAAGACTTTCAAAGATTACAAAAGAATATCGTAGATATCTTCAATAATTTATACTTTAGTATCATAAATCATAAAAGTGGGCATATATTATAATGAGCCCTTTATAAAATACCATATTTATAAGCATATATTTGTTTAAATCCTAAAATACGACAAAATATATTTCATATCATTCAAAAAAATATTGATAAAAAGAACTAAATTATAATTTTAATGAATTGAAAAATTTAGAAATTTGACAAAGAGATAATATTTTGTTAGTATTCACCAGGGTGAGATTTATGTACTTTGATACACATTGTCATTTAAATAGTGAACAATTATATGAAAAAAAAGATGAATTTATTAAACATGCTTTAGATAACCAAGTAGAAATGATGGTTGTTGTAGGCTATGATCTTGAGTCTTCCAAAAAGGCAGTTGAAATAGCAAAAGAATATCCTTTTATCTATGCTGCTGTAGGGATAGGACCTAACGACTGTTTAAACACAACTACTCAAGATTTACAAATCATCGATGAGTACTTAAATGAACCAAAGGTTGTAGCACTTGGTGAAATCGGATTAGATTATTATTGGGATGATGTTCCTAGTGATAAACAAAAAGAAGTTTTTCAACAACAAGTTGATCTTGCTAAAAAACATCAAAAACCAATTATTATTCATTGTAGAGATGCTTATGAAGATACTTATGAAGTGCTTAAAAAAAATGGACATCCAGGAATTATGCATTGTTATAGTGGATCAGTAGAAATGGCAAAGAGATTTATTGATTTAGGTTTCTATATTTCATTAGCTGGACCAGTTACTTTTAAAAATGCCAGAGTTCCTAAAGATGTGGCAGAAAAAATAGGTTTAGAACATTTATTAATTGAAACCGACTGTCCTTATTTAACACCACATCCTTATCGTGGTACTTTAAATGAGCCTGCAAATGTTGTGTATATTGCCCAGGAAATAGCAAAGCTAAAGAACATGGAGATAGAAAGCGTTGCAAGTCAGACAACGTTTAATGCTAAAAAAGTATTTGGCATTAAATAGGAGGAAAATTAATGAAAACAATTAAACAAATTATTTCAGATGCAGACCCCCGACTGAAAGGGGTATTAGTGATTATGGTTGTATATGTAATGGTTATGGCGACAACTGTTACATCAGGAGCAACACAAGAAATAAAAGGTTATAAAGAAACAATTGAAATACAGTATCAAGATGGTGGCCAAGAAACTAAAGATTATTTAGTAAGACAAGATACTGTTAAAAATGTATTAAAAGAATTAGATGTAAACTTAAACGCAAAAGATACAGTTAACAAAGATATGTCTTATATTGTACAAAGTAAAGATTTATTACAAGTTAATCGTATTAACGAAGAAGAAGTAGAAGAAATGCAATATGTATCTTCACAAACAATAGAAACAACAGGTTTACATTTATTTACAACAGAAGTTGTTCAAACTGGACAACAAGGACAAATTAAGAATAAAGTGAAAGTCACTTATGAAAACGGTAAAATAGTTAAAAAAGAATTGTTATCGAGTGAAGTTGTAACAGAAAAAACAGATACAATTATCGCTCATGGGACAATTCAACCTGGAGCTTATTTTACTGGAAAACTGACAACATATGGTGGCGATTGTGCAGGAGGAAATGGAACTTCATCATCAGGTATTTCTTTATCACCAACAACTGGTGTTAAAGGAAGTCATAGCGCGAAGTTAAGTTATAATGGTGGAAGTTATTATTGTTTAGCAGCAGATCCATCTATTCCTTTTGGAACAATTATTAAAATTACAAATCACAACTTAGGTATTGAATCAACAGCGTATGGTATTGTTGTTGATAGAGGCGGAGCTATTAAGAAAAATCATATTGATATTTTTAATGGAACAGAAGCTGGCAAATACTTTAAAGGTGGTACGTCAAATAATACACAATTTGAAATCGTATCTGTTGGTAGTGGCAAGAATTTTTGGAAATAGATAACAAGTATATATAGCAAGTTCTCCGAAGTTGGAGAACTTTTTATTTTACCACTTTATAGTGGTAATTTTTGATTTTTCTTCTAACTTGTATTCACTTACAATGAATTTGTCGTTGGAGGTGATAGTATGAAAAGAGAAGAAGATTCTTGCCAATTAATATTATATAGTAGTAATGCGCGTACAAAAGCAATGGAAGCAATTTCCAATGCGAAAACAGGTAATGTTGTATTAGCAAATGATAATTTAAAAAACGCAAAAGATGAATTACTTATTGCACAGAAAAAGCATGCAGAATTATTACGTGATATGGCAAATGAAGAAGATGTTGAAACAAATCTATTGATGATTCATGCCGAAGATCATGTTTTCGGAGCACAAAATACTTTAGAAATGGCTAATGAAATTGTTGAATTATATGGGAGGTTAAAAGAATATGAATAAAGATTTCTTATGGGGTAGTGCAACAGCTTCTTATCAATGTGAAGGAGCGTGGAATTTAGATGATAAAGTAGAGAGTATGTGGGATGTTTATTTACATGAAAACAATCTTGAAAATGGAGATAATGCATCTGATTTTTATCATCATTTTGAAGAGGATTTATTACAGTTAAAAAATGGAGGACAAAACGCCTTTCGTATGTCTCTTGCTTGGCCTCGAATTATTAAAAATAAGGAAGGTGAAGTTAATTCAAAAGGAGTCGATTTTTATAGAAAAATTCTACAATGTTGTCTAGATAAAGATATTACACCATTTGTAACAATTTATCATTGGGATCTACCACAATATTGGGAAGAAACTGGCGGATGGCTTAACAATGAAGTATCCTATGCATACCAAAAATATGCAAAAATATGCTTTGAAAAGTTTGGCGATTTAGTTGATTTATGGGTAACATTTAATGAGCCAAAATGGTTTGTAAGCAGTGGATACCTAATTGGAAATTATCCACCAGCTCATAAAAATCCACAAGAAATGATTATTGCAGCTTATCACGTTATGCTTGCAAGTGCTTTGGGAGTTAAAATTTTTAAAGAAGGTGGATATAAAGGTCAAATTGGAATTGTTCATAGTTTTACACCTGTCAATGGTGTGGATGATTCTTTAGAAACAAGAATTGCAATGAGATATGCAGATAATTATTGTAACAATTGGATTTTAGATACAGCATGTCAAGGAGAATTTCCAATTGATTTATTAAGCGAATTAAATAAAAAGTTTGATTTATCATTTATTAATATTAAAGAGCTTGATGTAATTAAAGAAAATACGGTTGATTTCATAGGATTAAATTATTATGCTAGAGCTTTAATTAGACCATATAGTAATGGAGAAACTGTTTTAGTTGCAAATAATAGTGGAAATGGTGGAAGCAATAAGGTTATTATTAAAGATTGGTTTGAACAGGTTTTTGATGATCCTGATGCAATTTATACAGAATGGGGAACTGAAATTTGTCCATTAGGATTAGAACAAGGACTAAAAGAAGTTTGGAATAAATACCATTTACCACTTTATATTAGTGAAAATGGAATAGGTGTTAGAGAAGATGTAACAGTTGATGAAGTACAAGATGATTATCGTATTTCTTATATGAACGATCATATTGCAGCGATGATGAATGCTATGGATGATGGTGTAGATATGCGAGGTTATTTTGCATGGAGTACATTTGATTTATATTCATGGAAAAATGGATGTGAGAAAAGATATGGTTTAGTTGCAATTGATTTTGATACACCAAATCTTTTAAGAAAACCTAAAAAGAGTTATTATTGGTATAAAGAAATAATTGAAAGTAAAGGAAAAAAAATAGAGAGAAAGAGATGGGATTAGTTATGAAAAATGTAATGCTTGTATGTAATGCTGGAATGTCTACAGGTATTCTAGCAAAAAAAATTGAAAAAGCTAGCCAAGGACTATTGAGTGTTAAAGCCTATGGAGAAGCAGAATATGAAGAATATGCAAATAATTATGATTTGATTTTGCTAGGTCCACAAATTAGACATTTAAAACCAGAAATTGAATCTAAAGTTTCTATTCCTGTGGATTATATTGCGCCACAACATTATGGAATTATGAATGGTGAAGCTGTATTTCAAGATATAAAAAAAATATTAAACATAAAAGAGGAGCTAACTATATAAAATTCAAGTGATTTTATGAAAAAGTTTGAAAATATTTAAAA
>NZ_JAJDKA010000074.1:0-10638 GCF_020589945.1 Faecalibacillus sp. MSK20_93
TATCCGTGTTCTTGCAGGTTGTTGGCAGACAAGCCAGAATAAGCGGAAGTCTGCCGTTTGACAACTTCGGCGGAGAGCGTGATTTTTCTTTTCTCATACCGTTACCGCCTTATGATTTTTTCATTTTACGGCGTTTGTAGAAGAAGATACCTGCCAGTCCAGCACCAGAGGTCAAAAGAAGTGCAAGCAGTCCGTAAAGGTTTGTGTTATCGCCCGTTTTGGGACTGTCGCTCGGTCTGTTTGGCTTTTCTGGTGTCTGTGGTGTTTCGGGTTTCTCTGGTTTTTCTGGGGCTTCGGGTTTTTCCTTAAAGGTAATCGTCTGTCCCTTATCCTCAATGTCTTTATGCTCGGTAACTTTCTTCGGCTCGTCTGGATTGCTCAAGTCGTACAATTCTTCAAAAGTTACAAGCTGTTTTCCGTCAAGAGAAGTAGCGTCAAAGGTAAAGGAAACTTCCACTTTCATAGTTTCGCTGTCAGCAGTAAAGGTGTAATCACTTTCCACACGTTTTCCATTGATAAGAAGCTCTGCATTTTCTTCTTTCAACATCTCCCAGCCCACAAGTTTGTACTGTGTACCGACTTCTAAGCCCTCTAAGGTTACGGTATCAATGATTGTTACCTCTTTTCCAGCTTCAATCTCTTTGTTGCCGTCCTTATCGGTAGCAGTTGTATGAATTTTGATGATACGTTCTGTGATAAGTACCGTCTGCCCGTCGTTCTCAATGTCTTTATGTTCCGCAACTTTTACGGGTTCGTCTGGATTGCTTAAATCATACAATTCTTCAAAGGTAACAAGGTTCTTGCCACCTAAAGCAGACGCATTGAATGTATAGGAAATTTCCACTTTCATTTCTTCATCATCAGCGACAAAGGTATAATCGTTTTCTACACGTTTCCCGTCAATGATAAGCTCGGCGTTTTCTTCCTTTAACATCTGCCAGCCTTTCAACTGATACTTTATGCCTTTTGTAAGTCCGTCCAATTTTACAGTATCAATAATCGTAATCTCTTTTCCTGCAAGGATAGTCTTTTCGCCGTCTTTGCCGGTTGCTGAGGTATGGATAGAGATTTCTTTTTCGTATTCATCAGTCAGCGTTCCTAAATCAATCACAAGGTTATTTCTTGATACCACGATTTCAAAAGGTGGGATAAGTTCAAAGCCTTTGTTACTATCAGAGCGTAATTCTTCAATGATATAGGTATCGTAAGGTAACGCACCCTTGCTGTCGTCTGGTTCAGAAGTTCCAAACCACACACCGTCCTCGCTGGTCTTTCCTGCGTTTGTATTGTGCTTATGTGAAGCCCATTCAGCAGAAGTGGAGAATTGCCCGTTATCATCAGTTACCACAACATGATTTTCGCCCGTCGTCTTGCTTGTGATCCTAAAGGGAACATCAGCAAGACGCTTGTGTGTGCCTGCACCGATTTTTACACCCTCAATATCTCCACGCTTAATCTGATTATAGATAGAATGGGCTTCGTCGGTTAAGTCCACGATTTTTCCATTTTCTGTGATTGTAAAATCAATCGGTTTTGCACCGTCAGTTAAGTAACCGTCGGGAGCTTCACTTTCAACGATACGGAATTTTCCATAAGGTAAAAGGTCAGAAGAAGTAGAAGCGACACCCTCAATATCGGTACGAATTGTCTTTACCACTTCATTTTTCTTGTATAGCTTACCCTCAACCAAAACAGAATTATCATTTAAGGAAATGATGTCAAAGGCAGTATCTTTCAAAGTGGCACTTCCTTGTGGCTTTGTATCGCCCGTTTCTAAATCTCGTTTCTGAATTTTCACACCGCCACGGATAACTTTGTCTGATACGGAAAACTGGTTACTTCCAGATAATACGGCAAGGTCGCCGTCCTCGGTAATCTGTGTTACATATAAGCCCTTAATCTGTTCAGACTTATCGCCAGCCTGCATATATGCACCGTCTAACAAGTAGCCGTTTGGAGCTTTTGTTTCCTCAACAGTTAGCGTTCCAAGTGGAAGAACCGCCTTACCGTCCTGCATATAGAAGCTGTCGCCAGATACCTTGTATGCGTCCGCTAATTTTGTGATGTAGTGGGTTGTCCCGTCGCTGTCTGTTTCAGCGATTGTCTTTGTAACCCATGTACGAGTAGCTTCGGCAGGGAGATTGTCTTTGTTATAGAAGCCTGCATAATACTTCCATGTAAATTCCGCACCTGCTAAAGAAGCGTTCCCTTGCGGATTGTCTTTCTGTGTTTCCATATCAATCTTGAAAAGTTCAATCAAAGTGTCTGTTACTTTTGGCGTATCTGATACTTTCAATGTCGCTGTTTCGCCAGCTTTGATTGTTAATGGATAGACTGTTTTATCCACTTTATATCCTGCTGGTGCGGATAATTCCTTGATATAAACTGTGCCAGCCTTTACCTCTACAATATCTGTATTTCCGTTTTCATCAGTCGTAAGGGTGGCAAGCTGTTTTGTGCAGTCCTTATCAGAAAAGACACCGTATGTTGCACCAGCGATTGAGTAAATTTCGTTACCGTCTGTAATGCTGGTATTACTGGAAGTCTTTTGAAGTTTCGCATTTCCAACATTCAGTTTCGCCCAGAATTGTCCCAATTCCTGCCCCTCGCCAGAGTAGATATAACCGCCACATTCATAGCGTCCCTTATTTTCTTTGATAAAGGCTCTTGCACCAGAGAAAACTTCGTCCTGCGTTGCCTTTGGAATTTCATCATAAGAAGCTCGCACGTTGTCGCATTGCCAGCCTAGATGTACGCTCAATCTCTGCCAGACAACAAGCTGTCTTAAAAGGTAGGCATGATTGTTGCTTATTCCGCTGTGGCTGTCTGTGTACTGTTTCACATATTCGATAGATAAGGCAACGTCGCTTATCTGGTCGGCACTCATACGGGTGCTTGCGTCAGCTCTGGTCTTGTAGCCGTTCCTAAAATCTGTGTTAATGTCGATACAGTAAGCGTCCTCGCCCTCAACGGTCAAATGTCCCTCGTTAAAAGTAGAACCAATCGAACCGTCATTCATTACTTTTTCAACGATACCGACACGCTCTTTTGACTCCGTCCAGTATTGCTTGCTTTCTGCATGAACGGGTGTCGTCGGTAAAGCAGTAACGATAGTTGCAAGAGCTAAGAAGCCCGTACACAATCGTTTCCATGTCTTTTTCATAGTTTAATGCTCCTTTCATTTTGGGTATAAAAATAGACGCTCATTTCTGAACGTCTAGCCTTAAAATTCATTAGAACTATGCAGGATAGTTCATTTTATCTTCAATTTTCTGTATTTTTGTTTTTGTGCAATCGTAGCTAGAAAAAGCCTGTCCTACTAAAAATAGCGTGTTTTCAAGGTTTTTTAGCCTTGTTATCTTTATGAGGTCGCACCCTCAGCAGCCATGTCTTCTGTTAAATCAGAAATAGGATCTCCCACAGATTGGAAAGTATCGGCACTAAAAGGAATACCCGCACTATTTGTTGGATAGACACCTAATGTATGATCAGTAAAATAGGCATCTAATCCACCTTCTTTAATTTCTTGAGGTGTTAGACCATTGGTAAGTTGATAGAAAAGGGTACTAATAATTTCAACATGAGCAAGTTCTTCTGTTCCAATGTCTGTCAATAAGGCTTGAATTCTTGGATAAGGCATCGTATAGCGTTGATTTAGATAACGAAGTGCTGCTCCTAATTCACCATTAGGTCCACCAAGCTGTGAAATAACGATTTTAGCAGTTTTAGCATCAGGTTTTCTTACATTAACGGGATATTGCAAGCGCTTTTCATACAACCACATGTTGATCCTCCTTTCATCCAAGGAAATGGTTCATTAATATAGTTTTCAATATTCTTTCCGTCTCTATTTGTAAGAGCACCGCCATTTTTTAAATAAGTTTCTTTCATCTTTAAAAGATGCTTCATCCCTTCTTTATAATATTTTTTAGCTTCTTGATCATTAGGGTGGGTATCTAAAAACAAAGTAACATCTTGGATACAAAAATCCAATTTACTTATTTGTAATAATGTATCATCCACGTTGCATCACCCATGGTTTATCCAATTGTTTAAAAATAGTTCCTTTATCAAAAGCAACATTCATTTTATAGATATCTTTAAATGTTTGTATTTTGATAGAGGATATAGTTAATTCTAATTCATTCATATTTAACCTCCTCAAAATTATCTTATGAGACATTTTTTTTAATTTATAGGCAATTAACTATTGCATAATTGTTTTTTATATGATATATTAATTAGGTAAACCAAACTAGGGGTATAGTTCAATGGTAGAATACCGGTCTCCAAAACCGTTGATGTGGGTTCGACTCCTACTACCCCTGCCAGTTTGTGATAAACACATCTTAGATGTGTTTTTTATTTGCGTATTGTGAATATTGTTGTGAATAAAGTGAATAACTTAAGTTATTCACTTTTTTGCGCACAATTTGAACATTAATGTGAATAAAATGATATGATAGATAGGGTGATAAAGATGTTTAAACAAGTAATTTATTATTTTATAGCAGTAGTCGAACAAGGAAGTTTTTCAAAAGCAGCCAAAAAATTTTATCTATCACAATCAGCAATTTCTCAGCAAATCACAAAATTGGAAAATGATTTGGGATTTTCTCTTTTTGATCGTAGGACTTATTATCCAACATTAACAGAAGAAGGAAAAAGGTATTATGATCTTGCAAAGAAATTATTGAGTGATTATAAAAATGAATATAATGATATTAAAGAAAATTTACAAAAAGATGTGTTAACGATTGGGATTACAGGTCCTTTTGAAAGAAAGCATGTACCATTTATTGTTAAACAATTCAAAGAAAACGATACTATTTCAATTGATATCAAAGCTTTTAATTTATTTACCTGTATTGAAAAATTAAACAATCGAGAAATAGATATTGCTTTTGGCTTAAGTAATAACTTTAAAAATTATCCAGATCTTATTTATCGTACAATTTATCATTCACATGTTTGTGTCGTTACTTCTTTAGAACATCCTTTAAGTCATAAAGAATATGTAACAATTAAAGATATCAAAAATGAACCTCTTATTGTTTTATCGAAAAAACAAGGAAAAGAGTACTATCATGATTATATGGAAGCTTTCCGTTTAGATGGAATGATTCCTTATATAAAAAAAGAAGTAGATGATTTAAATGAATATGTGATGGCTATTTCTTTAGGGGAAGGAATAGGACTTTCGGCCACAGAGGTCATTAGTGAAAATGATCAAGTAGCAGTGATTCCTTTAAAAGAAAGTCATCATCATGCTGATTATGCTGTAGGATATCATCAAGATAATGGAAAAAAGGCGATACAACAATTTATGAAATATGTAGAAGATTATTTTAGACTATAAGAAAAACTTATAGTCTTTATTAATTTTTAAGGTCTATTTTATAAAAATATTCATGATATAATTTTCACATGTGGAGGTATGAACGATGAGTAAAATTGTTATTAATGGTGTTGATGGAAATTTTGGTTCATTAGTGGCTAAATACGCTTTAGAATTGATGAACAAAGAAGATTTAGTATTTACAGCACCTAAAGAAGAAAGTTTAAAAGAATATAAGGAACAAGGGATTCAAACAGCTATAGCTAATTTTAATGATCCTGAAGGACTTGTTAAAGTTTTTGAAAATGCGGATAAAGTTTTATTGATTTCAATGCCTTTTGTAGGTGAAAAAAGAAGACAAGCTCATAAAAATGCAGTAGATGCATGTGTGAAAGCAAATGTTAAACAAATTATTTATACATCTGTTTTATCAGCAGCACATCCATTTAACCCAAGCATTGAAAATGTAGATCATTCTTATACAGAAGCAATTATTCAAAATACATCGCTTGATTATATCTTTTTAAGAAATTCTCTTTTTGTTGAAGCATTTACAAGTGACTATTTAAGAGCAGTAGAAGCTAAAGAAACAACAATTTCTAAAAATATGGGTGATGGACGTGTGTGGTTTATTTCACGTAAGGATTGCGCTTATGCAGCAGCTTGTGCTTTAAATAATCATTTATTACATCGAGCTGTTTTAAATATTAATGGTTTAGAACCACTATCTTATGAAGATTTCTTAGCTATTGGAAACAAAGCAACAGGAAATCATATCACTTATACAAGACTTACAGATGATGAACTTTATGCTTATTTTGATTCAATTGGTGTTCCTAGAAATACGGATGGAGATTTTTCAAAAAGTCCAATTAAAGAAACATCAGAAGGAATGGTTACTTTTGGAACAACTGTCACACAAGGCTATTTAGATGTTCCTGTTAGTGATTTTAGTTCACTTACAGGAAGAAAACCATTATCTATTCAATATATCTTTGAACATGTAGATGATTATTTATTAGGTGATCGTCATCCAACAGAATAAAAAAATGAGGGAGACCTCATTTTTATTATGCACAATTGTGAATAACTTGTGATTTATGTGCATTAATTGTTTATAAGAATAATAATGATCAAAGAAACAAATAAAATCGTTACAATGGCTGCTAATGCTAAAATAATTTTATTGGTCTTCTCTTTAAAAATCTTTTTTAAAAGATAATAAAGACCAACACCGACAAGTACGCCTGTTGTATTCGTAATTAAATCTGTAATATCACTTGCTCCAAGACAAAAGATATATTGAGATAATTCTAATGAAATGCTTAATAGAAAACCAAGAAATATTGTTCGATCACTATTAATATTTAATGTTTTTAAATAGAGCCCAAAAGGAATAAAAATAATCAGATTATCAAGAACTTCTCTTATTTGATAAGTTGTCTTATTTGGATAATAGAAGGGAATTAAATTAATGCTTCTAAAATGTGGTAATTGATCAATAGAAACAGATAATTTAAAAAGTATGATCCAGATGACTAAAAATATGTAAATAGTAAATAATATATGTGTAGTTTTTTTCATAAAGACTCCTTCTATAGAAATAGGTTGAGGTAATACCCAACCTATTTGTTTTTAATGATGTCATATTTAGAAAAAATATCGAGTACAGCTGCCATATTTTCATCCTTAATAATATAATTTCTGTTTGGATTGATGGTGTTTTTAGTTGTAAAACTAATCGTTAATTCATAATAGTTTTCATAACCATGATAATCAGCGGATTTAGTAATTAAATTTTTGTTCATAATTTCGTACATACTTTTCATGAAATTTTTTTTATTTTGAATTGTAATATTTTTCGTTGTTAAATTCTCTATTTCTTGATTATCGACAGTTGATGGCTTATCTTCGTCAAAAATATAACGATCAGTAGAAAAATAGATTTCTTGGATATCCTTGTTTTTTGGTAATTCATAAATTGTATGAAGACCTTTGGTATTAGAATAAATATTAGAAAAACCAATGCAACCAATAATCAATAGAATAAAGAGAGAGGGAATTTTCCAACTGAAATAAACTTTTCTTTTTGAAAAATAATACATAATTAAATAAATGATGAAAATAACAGAAAACATGAGAGTTGTCATTTTTAAATCCTCTAGATCATACACAAATAACATCATTGATAATGTACTTAAAATAATAATCAATGGATACATAAAGATAGATTTTGTGTATGTTTCACTTTTTTCGAGTGTACGTTTTAAAAATAAATGATAATTAATCAATGAAAAGATAATACTTAAAATAAACCAATAGATAATAGGTGTATTAGAAACAAATGGCGATAATAAATAGTTTCCTTGGAAAAAACCACTATAAACAATACTTATATAATTAAGTAATAATTTTAATGATTGTGAATAGTTTCCATATCCCATCATAAATGTTTGGGCTACCTTGGTTGCACAAATATTAAGAGCAAGAAAAACAACAAAGGGTATGATCATATAAGCAATCGAACAAATTAAACTATCAGTCATATTTTGAGATGAAAGTGTTACAAATGTAATGATTGTATTCATCGCAAACATATGGACGATGGTGATAATTATTGCTAGAATAAATTTGTCCAATGGAAAAGAAATCATATAGTTACTAATAAGTTGGCTTATAATTTGGTAAATAACAACAGGTAGAATAGTTGCAAAGTAAGAAAATAAACTTGTTGTTAAATAAAGTGATTCTTTTTTTATTGGTAAGGAAAAGTAAAGTATATTACTTTTCTTTTTTTGTAAAAAAGAAAACAGATAAATAGGGACAATAAAAGATAACACAAATCCATAAGCTAAAGGAATTATTTGTGCAAAACGCGTTATATTTTCATCGTTTAAAGGTGCATAATCAAATTTATTGATTAGTAGAAAAGGAATAATGATTCCAATTACATAAATAAGAATAAGATATTTCTTATTTTGTTTTATTAAATATTTAAAATAATCTTTATTAATCATAGACACCATACCCCTTTCTTTCCATTTCATAAATAAATATTTCCTCTAAATTTACAGATAAAACTTCTAACATAATTGGATTGAACATTCTTAAATAATCTTTAATTTCATTGATGTCTCCTTTAACAACCATATTAATAACACGAGATTGTTTATGGAAAGAGAGAACATCTAAATGACTGAATTCTTCTTTGTTTAATTCTTCTTTAAAAGCTAATTGTATTTTATGAATATGATCTTTAATATCATAGAGATCACCCGATGTTGTCATACATCCATTGTCTAAAATCCCAAAGCTATCACAAATATCTTCTAATTCTCTTAAATTATGAGATGAAATAATGACTGTCATATTTTCATCAATGATTTGATTAATAGCTTTTTTAAAAGCTAAACGCATAACAGGGTCTAAACCATCAAAAGCTTCATCTAATAATAAATATTTTGGTGCAATTGCAAGTGCTAAAGCAAACATTGCTTGTCTTTTCATTCCTTTTGAATAGTCTTTTAAAGGTTTATTTTGTGGTAAACGGAATAAATCAACATAATGTTGATAGGTTTCTAAATTGAATTGTGGATAAAAAGTAAGATAGAAATCTTTCATTTCATCAATAGTAGCAAAGTGAAAATAGTAGGGATCATCACTAATGAATAAAATATCTTTTTTAACATCAGGATTTTCATAAACATCTTTTCCATCAAATAAAATACTTCCTTCATCGCATTTAGAAATCCCATTTAATAAATAAAGTAAGGTTGATTTTCCAGCTCCATTAGGACCAATCAAACCAAAAATACTTCCTGAGGAAATTGTGACATTTAAATGATTTAAAACATTTTTATTTTCAAAAGATTTCATCACATCTTTAATTTCAATCATACCGTTTCCTCCTTATATACTTCTTCAATAATTTCTAATAATTTGTCTTTGGTAATTTGATGCTTTTTCATTTCATTGACACATCCTTTAAAATCATCAAATTTATCGTCTTTAATCAATTGATCAGTTTGATTATCAGCAATAAAACATCCTTTTCCTTTAACGGAATAAATATAACCTTGGTTCTCTAATTCTTGATAGGCCTTAGAAACAGTATTAGGATTAACGCCAATATCTGTTGCAAGAGATCTTACCGAAGGTAATTTATCATTAGGAAGTAAAATGCCAATAGAGATAAATTCTAAGATTTGTTTTTTGAGTTGTTCAAAAATAGGAACTTTATTTTGAATATCTATTATAAACATAGAGTCCTCCTAACTGTATTAGTGTCACTAGTACACTAATACAGTATAATACATTTAATGATTTGTCAATAAGGTAAAGAAAAAAAGAACTCAATCATTGAATTCTTTTTCGTGTTTTTTGAAAAAATCATAAAAATAGCGAACATTTTCTAATTTATACCAAGGGGTCACTTCGTATTCTCTTGCATCTAAATTATAAATTTTAGCGTTTAAAGTACCTAACATAAAAGGAGAGTGTGTCGCAATAATAAACTGACACCCTAAATAATGTGTTAGTTCATTAATTTCTTGAGCTAAAGCAACTTGATTTGCAGGAGATAAAGAAACTTCTGGTTCATCTAATAAATAAAGAGCATTTGGTAAAAGATATTCTTGAAAGAACTGTAAAGAGGTTTCACCATTGGAATACTTTTCTTGAGAAAAAATGATATTTTCAATACGTTGTTCTTTCTTTTTATTTAAAACACTTTGTGCTTTTTCTAAAGATAATCCTTCTTGCATATAATCATAAGTTAAACCATGTTCTAAAATAGCTTTTTGTTGTATTTTTTTAATTTCATATAAAATATCTTCACTTTTAATATAACGACTATTTTCAGGTAGTTGATAAAAAGGAATACCATCTTCATTGCTGCCTAAGCTATAGGCACATTCATTTTCAAATCTTTCACAATAATTTTCATAGTAAGCATTACTTGCAGGCATTTCTTTTCCTTTTATTTTTAATTTACCAGCAATGATGTTAAGAAGTGTGGATTTTCCACACCCGTTATTTCCATAAAAAATTGTAATAGGTGCAAAAGAAAAAGGCTCTATGTACTTATCTCTAAAGATATTATAGGGATAAATATTAGGATTTTTGAGTGTTTGATTGCTTAATTTAAAACTACTTAAATAGATCATAGAATGAACCTCCTTTAATAATTTTATTTTATTGAACTTTCAATATAAAAACAATTGAGAAAGTTAATAAAAATTATTATTCTAAAGTGAAAAGTTAAATTCCACTTTAGATATGACAAAGTGGATTTTAGTCTT
>NZ_JAJDKA010000075.1:0-10537 GCF_020589945.1 Faecalibacillus sp. MSK20_93
ATCTAATAATGATAAGTCACAATCTGATTCATAAAAAATTTTTGCCATTTTTAATATCCCCCATTAATTTTTATTACTCGATTTCCTTTTTCGTTACCCATTATACGTCTAATGTTGTCTTATGTCAATAGCGTTGTCTGCTCTCTTTGAACATTTTTTTAACAATCATCAATTATTTCTTTTCTAACTTTAATTGATTGATTGCCCTTAAGATGTGTATACGCATGGCGCTTCTTGCCCCTTCTGCATTTCGATCATTCATAAATTCCATAATCATTTTATTATCTGAGATAATATCTTGATTAGATACATGTTCATATTCGTAAAGAAAAACCCCTTTTTGAATAGATTCTTGTAACACTGGTTCTAATCTTGACATAAATTCATTATGCGTTGCTTGTGCAATAGAACAGTGAAATAACATTTCTTGTTTTGCATAACTTTTTTTATTTGTAATACAGTCTTCAATTTCATTTTTGATTGCATTGATTCTTTCCAATTCTTTATCCGTTGCTCTAAGTGTTGCATAATAAGCAATTTCTGGTTCAAAAATCAAACGGATTTCGTAAAGATCATCTGCTCCCATTTTAACTTCTGGAGGAATATTGAACTTTTCAAAAGTTTGATTATCATAATCTTCTCTAACAAAAGTTCCTTTTCCTCTTTTAATTTCTAAAACATGTCGTGTTACTAAAATACGTATCGCTTCTCTTAATGTAATACGACTAACTCCTAATTCTTTAGATAATTCAATCTCATTAGGAAGTTTATCTCCTGGTAAATATTTCTTTTCAACGACGATCATCGAAAGGAGCATCTCAGCAATATCATCCGATAACCTTTTTTTCTTATCCATAGTTTCCCTCGATTCCTTAAATTACTTGAAATTCTATCACAAAAATAATAATTATTCTATGCCCTTTTGTCCATACATCTTTTTTTAATTCCTCATATAGTACAATGAAAGGAGGTTATTTATGGACAATATAGCCAATCAAGCCACTTTGCTTTACAACAATATGACAACTAATTCAAATACAGTAACAACTCAAATATTAAGTCTCTATGACTTAACTGCTACTAAAGAAGCACTTCTTGATACTTATACCCCTAATCAAACAATCACTTATGTAACAAGAGTAGAAAATACAGGAAGTGCTTCACTTTATAATTTAACAGTTGTCGATGATTTAGCTAAAGGACTCACTCAATATGTTGATAATAGTGTAGAAGGTTATTTAAATGGTACACCGATTGAAGTAAACGTACAAATAACAAACAATACAGTTATTTTTACCATTGATAATGTAATAAATCCTAATGATAATGTGCTTATTATTTTTGAAACAACGACACCTACAACAAGACCAGATGTGCTTACAAATACACAAACAATTACAGCCAATGGTGGATCAACCACTGGTCCTATCGTTGCTGTCACACCAAATCCTAGTGCTTCTGTAAAACTTGCAAATTATGTATCATTAGATATTACCAAATCAGCAAATAAAGCTAGTATTTATAGTGGAGACACACTTGTTTATACTTTCCAAATTATCAATAATGGTAATGAAAATGCAACAAATGTTTCATTTAGTGATGTTTTCCCAACAGGATATACAATTAATAGTATTTCTCTAACAACACCTGATTCACCTACACCTATTATCTATGATCCAACAACTTATGTTACTGGAACAACACTTACAATTCCTAATTTAGCTATTCCTGTAGGTACTAGTACGCTTACTGTTTCAGGAATTTATACAAATTAAAATGGATGCCATGGCATCCATTTTAATCGTATAATTGAAAATTTAAATGATAGACAAGAGAATCAAACATTTTTGTATTAAATCCATAAGCAATACAATCATCTACTTCTCCATCCCAATCATTATTTAATTGATCTAAAACTTCTTGTGCTTTTTCTTTTGTTATTTGACAAGTCGCAAAGAATTCAACAGCATCTTTTTCCATTTGTGATTCTTTGTAAGGAGATACTGAAAAATCAGGATAGATTTCTAATAATTCCTCTTTTACTTTTTGATAATCTTCTTCTTTTGAACTTGATATAACAACATATAATGTTCCTAACATTATTTCATCATCCTTTCTTTAAACTTTGATATATTTTCAAAATCATCATTTTGTCTTTTTTCTATATCATGATATAACTTACTTACCTTAAATGCAATCATGATAAAATAAAGAATAAGCATTACAATTAAAATGACAAACCACATAAAAATAAGCCAACCCATATTACATAACTCCTTTATCTAATTGATGTAAATCTTTATGATAAAAAATATAAAGCATGATTGCAGCAGCAGTCCAAGCAAGAACCTCTGCTAAATATATTCCATAAACACCCATATAATGCGGTAAAATAAGTGCTGCTGATACTCTCGTAATTAACTCAACAATTCCTGATACCATTGGAATAATCGTATTTTCCATCCCTTGAAGAGCACTTCTATAAGAATATAAAATATATAAAACTGGTAAACAAACAGCCATTGTAAATAAATAATCATAAGCATATTTTAAAACAATTTGTGTTTGTTTTGGTGTCGTAGATATAAAAAGTAATAATACTTTTTTACCAAAGAATAGAATAACGATCATAATAACAATGGAAATAAAAACAGATAAAATATTTGCTTGAAAAACACCGGATTTCATTCTTTGATATTTTTTAGCTCCATAGTTTTGTGAAACAAAGGTTGTAATTGCATAACCAAAGGATATAGCAACAACTTCTAATATTCCATAGAGTTTATTTGTTGCTGTATAACCAGCAATAAATAAGAAACCAAAGCCATTAACTACAGATTGTAAAACAATTCCACCAAAAGCAATAATCAAGTTTTGAAAAGCTAATGGTAAACCTAATTTAATGAGTTGATAAATAAGTTTTTGATCTATTTGAAAACTTTCTTTTTTAATTTTAAAGGGTAATTCTTTTCTTATTTTAAAATAACAAAAAGTAGCTGCAAATAATTGTGAAATCAATGTTGCTATTGCTGCACCAGCAATTCCTTGATGAAAGATACAAACAAATAATAAATCGAGTATAACGTTTAAACAAGCAGCAATGAGCATTGCAATAAGCGGTGTACGACTATCCCCTATAGCTCTTAAAATACTTGAAAAACAGTTATAAAAGATCACAATTAAGGCTCCACCAGACATGATTCTTAAATAGGTAATAGATCCTTGAATTGTATGACTTGGTGTATTTAATAGTTTTAATAAAGGTTCGATAATTATTTGTGAAAAAATGATAACTAAAATTGCTATTACAAAACATGAAAGATAGGACATCGCAATTGATTTTTCCATTCCTTTTTCATCATTAGCCCCTAAACAATTAGATACACGAATTGAAAATCCTTGTGTAAAGCCCATTAAAAGTCCTAAAATAGCCCAGTTGATCCAATCTGCTCCACCAATAGAAGCTAATGCATCAACACCTACAAAACGCCCTACAATCATGGTATCTACCATGATATAAAGTTGTTGTAAAAAATTACCGAACATTAAAGGTAAAGCAAAGAAAAAGATAAGTTTTAAAGGATGACCTGTGGTTAAATTTTTCATAAATTCCCTCCATAGATTTAATTATTAAGAGTTTTTAATATAAAGTCAATCATATTGTTTTTTTATTTTTTGATTTTAGGTTATAATGTATAGAGGTTAAAGGAGAGAGTAGTATGGCTAATTGTAATCATGATTGTAATTCATGTAAAAGTACATGTTCAAAAAAAGATTTTTTAGCACCAATGAATGCACATTCTCATGTAAAAAAAGTGATTGGTGTTGTAAGTGGTAAAGGAGGCGTTGGAAAGTCTTCAGTAACTTCATTATTGGCGCTTGCTAAACAAAGAGAAGGATATAAGGTAGCTATTCTAGATGGTGATATTACAGGACCTTCTATAGGACGTATTTTTGGCGTAGAAAACAAACAAGTTTTATCTAATGGTAAAGAATTCACACCTGTTGAAAGTAGTCAAGGAATTAAAATTATGTCTACGAATTTATTATTAGAATCAAATGACACACCAGTTATTTGGCGTGGTCCCGTACTTGCAGGAATGATCAAACAATTCTGGTCTGATGTAATGTGGGGAGATGTTGATTATATGTTTGTTGATATGCCTCCAGGAACAGGAGATGTTCCACTTACAGTTTTTCAATCACTTCCATTAGATGGTATAATCATTGTGACAAGTCCTCAAGAACTTGTAGGGATGATTGTAAGTAAAGCTGTTAATATGGCTAAAAAAATGGATGTCGATATTATTGGTATCGTTGAAAATATGTCTTATGTTAAATGTCCTGATTGTGATAAGAAAATTTATATGTTTGGTAAAAGTCATAGCCAAGAAGTGGCTGATCGTTATCAACTTCCATTACTTGGTCAATTACCTATTGATAGTGAATTGACTCAATTATCTGATCAAGGTTATGTTGAAAATTATCATTCTGATTGGTTTGATGAGTTTTCTCAAAAAGTAAAAGATATTTAAAAAAGCACTCACGTGCTTTTTTAATTTAGTGGTTCATTATTACGATTCATGAAGTCTTTTACGGCATCATTTAAAACATCATTTAAATATCTACTAAATTCATCTTTATCTTCTACATTAGATAATTGAATAGGCATGTTTACAACGCCAACATGAACATTTTCATCAGCCATAAGTTTTTCAATATCACCTGATTGTCCAAACATTTTTGATGCTGCTTGCATTGTTTTACAATGTGACATTGTCGCATAATATATATAATCTTCAATTGTTTCCATTCCAGCAACATCTTGAATTTGTTTAAATTGTTCTTCTAATAATTCCATTTCTTCATCATCAAATTCTAAAACAACTTGTTTCATCTCAATCACCTCATATTTCGTGTAATATATTATCACAAACTTTAAAAAAAGATAGTCTTTTTATTATTTATTTCTAACAAGAAATAAACTTATAGATCTAAAAAATCCCAATGTTAAAACATTGAAAACAGTAATCCAATCTCCATATTTAGGATAAACCTTTTTTATAATTTGATGTGAAATATAAATATTCATAATAAAAGAAAGTAAAATACATCCTAAAAATAATAAAAAGATAATTGTATCTAATGAACCTAATTGAGCATTTAAAGAGAGATAAAAAAGAATTGTTCCCATAATTTCAATCATCATTAAAAATAATCCTTCCTTTTCCAATGCTACTTCTTTTCCTAGAAGATATTTACTGTAATAAGGAATCCATGATTTCTTTGAATGTGTTTTATTATAAAGAAAAAGACTTTCAAAAATATAATTTTCAACAAGATAAAAGATGCTGATAAAGATCAAAAAAAGATATAACGCATAAAAAGACATAAATAAACCTAAAACTACTAACACACTTATTCCTCCCATAATCTTGCCTCCTAAAAAATAAATTCATAAACAATGCCAAAGATTTCTCTTACAAAATATGTAGGAAATAACCACCAAGCAGTATGAGCACTTATAGCATAACTTTTGATATTTAATCGACGAGCTATTGTTTGTGCACGATATTCATGAAATTCATTTGTAATAATCGTGATTGCTTTAGATAAATTTTCTTTTTTAATTAATTGATAAGAAAACAATATATTTTCTCTTGTAGAAGTAGACTTATCTTCTTGATATAAGCGATGAGGATCAATTCCTTTACTTACAAGATATTGATACATACATTTAGCTTCTGATATTTCTTCATTAGCACCTTGTCCACCTGATAGAATACATTGTAATTTAGGATTTTCATTTAAATATTGATATGTTTTATCAAGTCTTTCTTTTAATGCAAGACTTGGTTTTTTATTTTTAACACGACATCCTAAAACAACAACTGTTGTTTCTTCTTGAGGTAATATATTCATATTTGTAAGTATTTTATAAGAACACGTAGAAATAATTGCTAAAAGGATGATTATGAAAGATAATATTATTTTAGAAAAAATCAAATGATGTAATGGCTTATTAAAAAAGATAATAAGGAAACAACCTAAAGAAACTATCATTCCTGCTATATTTCCAATATTTAAGATTCCTTTTAATAAAAAAGGAAGTAAAAAAATAATAAAACTTATGATAAAAAATATCAGTAATAAATATTTTATAATTTTCATTGTTTCACCTACTTGGATTCATTCTAACAAAAAATAGAGATTTTGACATCTCTATTTAAAATATTGATCTATTTTATTTTTATTTAGTTCTTCACCGATAACAATTATGACATCTTGCCCTTGATTGATTTCTTGTATAGAGGTATTTTCTTGAGTCATATTGATTTCATACCAGTGTTTTTCTTTTTGATAAAAACCTTTAACTCTCATGACATGACCACAATCTTGATCTTTAAATATATGATTTATTTTTTGAATAAATTCATCTTGATTGAATCTATTATTCATATAATAAAGAGATTGAAAAGCATCATTTTGGTTAAACCATAATTTTTCAATATAATCATTTGTATATTGACTATTTAATAATTCTTGATAATCTTCTTGGGTCATTTCATCCCATTTTTTAATTTTTAATCTTTCTTGTAGAAGAGGTTTTCCATGAAATAAAGCAAGTGCATCATTCATTTGTTGAATTGTTTCTACAATTCTTTCTTTACTTGTAGTATCTACTTTACTTAAAATAATTTTTCCTGCACTTACAATTTGGCTTGCAAGTAAATAAGAAGCTTCTTTAGATAAATTTTTTTCTAATGAGGCATCTACAATTGCAAATACATTTCCTATTTCATACCAATTTGTAAGAGGTTCTTCATGTAAAACATCAAAAAATTCTTCTACATCAAAAATACCTGATGGTTCTACCAAAACACGATCAAAGTCTCTCATTCCCATAGATATCAATTTTGTCTTAAAACGTCTTTGATGACAATCCTTATCACAAGCTCCTGCTACCATTTCTAATTCACAATTTTCTGATTCTAAATCTTGTAATAACATCATATCAACATTAACTGCACCAAAATCGTTTTCAATAATTCCAATTCTATATCCTTGATCAATTAAATATTGAGCATATTTTTTTATGAAAGTTGTTTTACCAGATCCTAAAAAACCTGTTATTAAATCTACTTTTACCATAATCTTCACTCCTTGATTTTATTATATATCTAAAGAAAAAAAAGTCTAATAGAAAGACTTTTTAATCTGTTCTTAACGCTGTTACAGGATCTTCTTTCGCTGCTTTTTTAGAAGGAACAATTCCTCCAAGTAGAGTTAAAATCACGCTTAAAATAATTAAAACAATTCCTGCAACTGGTGGTAAAGAAGCATTAACAGCTGTTGTATCTGCAATATTGTGAATAACAATATTAGCTGGGATAAGAGCGAGTAATGTAATAATAATTCCAATAAGACCTGCAAACAATCCAATAATAAATGTTTCAGCATTGAATACTTGCGAAATATTACGTTTAGAAGCCCCTATGGCTCTTAATATACCAATTTCTTTTTTACGTTCTAAAACACTAATATACGTAATAACACCTATCATAATTGAAGAAACAACCAATGAAATACCTACAAAGGCTACAAGGACATAACTAATGACATTAACAATATCAGTTACCGAAGACATTAATGTTCCTACAAAATCTGTATACGTAATGACTTTGTCTTCTTGATTTGTTTTTTCCATTTTATGATTATACGTATCTAAAAAGTGAATCACTTTTTCTTTGCTTTCAAAGTTTTTAGGATAAATACTAATACTTGCTGGTTTTTTAAAATCAGCATATCCTAATTTCTTTATATTATTATCATATGAATCTTGTTCACTTGTCATCATTGATGAAATAATACTCATAAAATCATTTTCATCACCACTAAAGCTCATTGCTTCTGCAAAAGCATGACTATCAAATTGAAAAGCATTTTCCATTGATGAGCTCATAGACATCATACTTTTTTGAATACCTCTTTGTAGAGAGGATGATAAATTTTGCATAGATGATTGCATATATTGAGACATAATTTGAGAAATTTGTGTTTCTATGTTTGTTGATTGTATAATAGATGTCATTTCTTGAGTTAAAATATTCTTTGCTTCTTGTGAATTTAAATAGCTCATTAAATACTCATTTATTTTTGTAATATCTAAATCATTTGCGCCTAATTGTTTTTTATAATCGTCTAAGACTGCATTGATAATTTGTTGCATTTCATTTTGATCAATACCATCTTCAATATATTTCTTTACTTGTTCTTCTATAACTTGACGTGCATGATCTGTTTGTAAGTAATTTATAAATTCTTGTGTAGCTTGATTAATATTTACCTCTGGATGATTTTTTTCATATTCTAAATAACCATTTAATAAAGAATTAGCTAAATGATCAAGTTGATCACTTGAAACATTAAATTGAATTTGATTAATTATTTGATTCATGTCTAATGTTGGAAGTGATAGATTTGTCAGTTCTTGATTTAAATTCGTAAAATCTAATTGTAAAGCTTGTGTATTGAACTTAAATGCTGATTGCATTTTGTTTTGATCAATTGTAAATAATGAACTTAAATCAAATTGTGAATTTTTTTCTTCAAAAGCATTTCCTGTAAAAATATTCACATTTTTATTTTTTAATTGATCTTGAACAATTTGAGTTGTAGATGACTTTTCTATAATATGTTGTACAAGTGATGATGGATAATAAATTCCTGTTGATAACATGGTCGCTGTTTGATCATCTTTAGGTTGGACAATGCCTACAATTTTTAAATCTTCACCATTTTGAACAAGTTGATTCATATATGTTTGATCATTAGATTTATCTTTATATACATGATATTGTTCATCATATTCATAATAATCCGCCGATTTAACAAGTTTGAATGTTTTATTTAAAATATCTTGATAACTATAATCATCCTCTTTTAATGTCACATCTACATCTTCTTCATTAGCAAACTGTTGTACCATTTGATCTAATTCTGATGAATCTCTTAAACCAAGTGTATAAGCCATCATATCACTTATCTTTCCAGAGGAAGTAAGAACAACAACACATTCATTATATTTTTTTGGCCAATGACCTGCTTTCATATCATATTGCCCACTAAATAAGTTAGTGTTTTTAGGCATGGATTTAAAGACATCTGTAGACATCATGGAAGACATCATACTATTTGAACTTGTGGATGATCCCATTCCTAGGGAACTAAATGTTTTATCAGGATTAACTTGTCTATAAGTATTATCTTGATAGCGATATATTTGTGGTGTCACATTATAAGTATATTCGATTGCATTGGAATAATTTTTTAATTGTTTTTGATTACTTTGAATATAACTCTTTAATGATTCTAAATCATTTGATCCAATTTTAGAAAACATTGTAGTCATCATATTAGCTACTTGAATATCATTTTTAGAAGATTGTTTTTTATCTTGATTATCATCTACTAACATTGATGACATATCTATACCAGTACTTGTAATTTGTAAAGGATATTCTGACAACGTATCTTCTTCGATTGTTTGAATATAAGTATTAACACCATTTGATAAAGATAATATAAGAGCTATTCCTATAATCCCTATAGAACCTGCAAAAGATGTTAAAAAAGTTCTTCCTTTTTTTGTTTTTAAATTATTAAAACTAAGGGATAGTGATGTAAGTAAAGACATAGATGTTTTTCCCATATTACGATGTTGTGGGACAAAACTTTCAACATGATATGGGTTTGTATCATCTAAAATAACTCCATCTTTTAATGTAACAATACGTGTTGCATATTCTTTGGCAAGTTTTGGATTATGAGTAACCATAACAACAAGTCTGTCCTTAGCAACTTCTTTTAATAAATCCATAACTTGTATACTCGTTTCACTATCTAAGGCTCCTGTTGGTTCATCAGCCAATAAAATATCAGGATCATTAACCAATGCTCTTGCAATAGCAACACGTTGCATTTGTCCTCCTGATAACTGATTAGGCTTTTTATGAATTTGTTGTCCTAATCCTACCTTGGTAAGAGCATCAATTGCTTTCTCTCTTCTTTGTGCTTTAGAAACACCAGAAATAGTAAGCGCAAGTTCAACATTGGATAAAATTGTCTGATGTGGAATTAAGTTATAACTTTGGAAAACAAAACCAATTGTGTGATTACGATAAGAATCCCAATCTCTGTCTTTATATTTTTTTGTGGAAATACCATTGATAATTAAGTCTCCACTGTCATATCTATCTAATCCACCAATAATATTTAAAAGTGTGGTTTTACCAGAGCCACTTGGACCAAGTATCGATACAAATTCATTATCTCTTAAATTAAAGCTGACATGATTTAAAGCTTTTTGAATAAAATTTCCCGTTTTATACTGTTTACAGATATCTGTTATTTGTAACATCTTTCCCCCTCCACATAGAATAAAATTATCATTTCAATTTGAACTTATTATTAATAGTATGTAAAAACATAAAAAAAAAGAAGGAACTGGCAACGAGCTATTTTCGCACAATGTACT